>JACIWG010000135.1 GCA_014361085.1 Nitrososphaeria archaeon | reverse complement strand
ATCTAATTTAATTACCTCCTTGATGTTTTCAATACCAACTTTGATCGTTAACTCTGCCTTTAGCGTCCTCTATTCATTTTGGCTTCTTAAGAGAAAGGCTTTCCCCCCTCACATGTTCTTTTTAGGCATAATATTCTATATCCTCTTATCTACGCCAATATTTTCACTCTTTTTTATTAAAGAACTTTTCACATTATACCTTGACCAAATTTTAATCATAATCTCAATATTATATACTTTAATTTCGTCAACCTTCTTTATCTATAAGGCTTCAAAACTTTTTGAAGAAATAGAAGTTTAACAATTAATTTGACATGCTTTAGTGTAAGTTAAGGAACCTTTTCATTCTCAAAATTGCTTCCTCAATCTTTTCCCTTGATGTTGCATAAGAAATTCTGAAATATTTCTCATACCCTTTTCCAAACCCGGTTCCAGGTGTCGTGTTCACTGCAGCCTTTTCAAGCAAGTGTTCTGAAAATTTTTCTGGTTCACTATAAACATCTTCTGCGTTAGGGAAGAAGTAGAAGGCTCCATTTGCTTTTTGAACCTTGAACCCCATTTCCTTTAGTCCCTTGTAAACGATGTCCCTCCTAAACTTGAACTCTTTAACCATCTCCTTAACATAATTTTCGCAATCGTTTAACGCTGTAACCGCAGCCTTCTGTATGAATGTGGGTGGATGTGTTGCTGTCTGCTGTTGAACTTTCAAAATTTCTTTGATAATATTTTTTGGCCCATATATGTAGCCAAGTCTCCATCCGGTCATCGAATATGCCTTGCTAAAGCCGTTCACTGTAATAGTTCTATCCCTCATCTCACTTATTTTGGAAAAGGGAATAAATTCTCCATCATAGACCAGCCTACAGTATATTTCATCAGAAATAACCAGAAGATTTCGTCTTTCAACAACCTCCGCTAACCTCTCTAAATCTCTCCTATCATATAATACGCCTGTAGGATTATTTGGATAGTTCAAGAGCAAAGCCTTCGTTTTCTCGGTAACCAAACTATCTATAATATCGGGAAGCAGTTCAAAATTTTCTCCCGTCCTAACTTCAACAGGATTTCCTCCTGCAAATTTTGTAATATCAAAATAGCTTGGCCAAGCTGGTGTAGGAATAATCACTTCATCACCTTCATCTAATATTGCGGTTAAAGCATAGAAGACACCCATTTTCGCTCCAGGTGTTATTATTATCTCGTTTGGAAGATATTCTATCCCATAAAGTCTTCTTAAATTATCTGATATCGTCTCCCTAAGCTCAATCAATCCTTGGCTTTGAGAATATTTTGTTAACCCATCATTTAATGCCCTATATGCTGCTTCAATTATAGGTTTTGGTGTAGGAAAGTCTGGTTCACCAACGTCAAGGCTTATAACATCAACACCCTTCGCCCTCAATTCTCTAGCCTTCTCAGCCGCCTTCAAGGTTGCGGATTCACCGATTTTTGACAGCCTTTTAGGTGGTGTGTACAAATTCATCATGTAGTATCTGATAATAGGCAACTGGTTTTTAAACATTTTTACACATTTAATTTTCAGAGAGAACTTAAATATCTGTAATATTATCTTATGTTAGATGCCCACTAAGGTTCTAATTATTTCTGATACACATTGCGAATCTATGGCACAGCTTCCTCAAAAGATTGTTGATGAAATAAAAAATGTTGATGTTATTGTACATGCTGGAGACTACACTCATATCAAATTAGTCGAGGAACTTGCTGAAATTAAAATCTTTTACGGCGTCTATGGCAATATGGACACTTATGAAATAAAAAATAGGCTTCCAGATAAGCTTATAATAAAGTTAGAAGGTTTCAAAATAGGTGTCACACATCCACCAGAAGGTGGTCCCCCATATAATATAAAAAAGAGAGTTAAAAACATTATAAATGAAAAGACTGACGCTATAATCTTCGGCCACACGCATAGGCCAGAAATATCTGAATCCGAAAACATTCTGTACCTAAATCCTGGCTCTGCAAAACCAAGTATCTTTCATCCACAAACCTTCATACTCTTGAACATTTCAGACAATCTTTACCCAAAGATTGTAAAGATTTAAATATCATACAATTTAATCGAATGCATTCGCGGGTGGTGGTCCTCCCACTGTTCCGCGTAATAAACCCCGGTTGGGAGGTGTATAAAATATTGGAAAAAATAGAAAAAATCTAGGGTGTTTAGAGAGAAAGACTTTCACATTATCGATCTTAATCGCAACCCTATATGCAGCATTAACGATAATGCTTGGCCCACTAAGTTTTTCAGCAATACTTCAGATCAGATTATCTGATTCCCTTATCCCACTAGGCTACAATAGGCGTGTAGGTAAAGCTGCAATATTTGGCACAACCTTGGGCGCTCTTGTTTCAAACATCTTTTCCTTCTACGGCTTCTACGATTTACTTATTGGATCAATAGCCAACTTCTTTGCAAGCCTTATTCCATATCTACTTAGATCATATAAAGGATTTATTGCAAAAATTGTTGCAACAACTCTCTCATGTGCTACTGTTATATTTTTTGTAGGCTTCATGCTCTTCAATCAAATACTAGGTATCCCATTAGAATCTTCTATAGCAAGCATAGCCTTAGGGTCAGCTATCTCGATAGTTTTACTGGGTACACTGCTACTATTTGCTCTAGAAAAGGTGTTCTCAGATAATATGTGGCAGAAACTATGAGATCACAAAAAATTTTTGCCCCCAGGCTTTACTTCTTCACGCTTGTGTCTTATTTCTTCATATGCTTTAGCGCAGCCATCTGTGCAAAATTTTATCTCTTTGTCTCCTACCTTTTTCTCGACAAATTTTTCCTCTATTTTTTTACCACATGTTGGACAATTTTCTTCAGACAACTAAGACACCCAAAGTTTTTCAAGGAAAAAAGGGTTATTTAAGTATTTCGAATTTTTTAAAATTTTATGTCATATTATCTTAATGTTTAGCTTATTAAATCCAATATTTTGTTACCGAGAACTTGATTTGCAGCCATGATACAGCTTATTCTCCCATTATATGATAGGTCAAGCTCATTTTCTATGTTAAGTAGTTTAAAGAATGCTCCAGAAGTTTTTGCCATAAATAGTGATGATGCAATATCTACTACTCGTAGTCTTGGATAAAGTTCGATAAAAGCGTCAAGGTTCCCTGTAGAAACGTATGCTGTTTCTATTGCGGCCGTGCCAAAGAACCTTGGATACTTAACATGTTTCAGAATCTTTAACAGTTTTTCACTATATCTGCTGTCTTCTGCTCCATAAACTCTTGGTATTACTGTGGCCAATGTTAAGGGTAATTCTGTCCTAGATGATGGCTTTTTAACCTGTCCATTAAGGTAAACATTTTTTCCATCACAAAATATTATGTCTCCTGTAACTGCATTTATTACACCTGACACAATCATGTCAGAAAATTTATAGCTTTTTGAAATACATATGGACACGCTATAGCATGGTATTCCTCTAACAGCATTATTGCTTCCATCAAGCGGATCAACTACTGCTATAAGCCCTCCACCGTTAACGTCTATTGTTCCAGACTCTTCAGATATCAAAGTAAACCCTATACCACTCTTCTTAAAATCTTCAAGAATAGCCTTTTCTGCCTCATAATCAATATTGTATGTTGTGTCCCCGAACCTGTTTTCTCCTAAGCTAACAATCTTTTCTCTAGAATTAATTATCTTATTGCGTGCGTGTTCAAGTGCACTTATCAATATTTTACTAAACTCTTCTATGTTCAAGACGCTTATGGTTCAAATTTTATGCTTAAATCAATTTACCTAATTGATTCTCTCTTCTTAACTAAAGCATATAATATTATGAAAGCTATTATTATGGCTAAAGTGGTAAATATTGTGTTCAACACCATATAAGATAATATGTGTATTACACTATCTTCTGTAAATGTGGTTAATGGTGTAGGCTCCCTTGACGTGTTCCCATATGAAAGAATATAGTATCCTACCATTTCTCCCAAGCCTGTCTTTATGGAG
>JACIWG010000134.1 GCA_014361085.1 Nitrososphaeria archaeon | reverse complement strand
CATCATGAATGTGAAAAGTATGTAGGTGTTTATTTTTTTAAACTCAATTTCCTCAGAAACAGTTGCGCTCAATTTCACTTTAATAGATGGTTGGATATTATATGGTACTAGGACTGTTGTAGAAATCAATCCTACAAGTGCAGAACTTATGTATGCGATAAAATAGCTTTCTGGTGCCACAATACTTGCTGTAATATATGTTGAGAATATCATTCCCAAAATTGATGCCGCAGAAGACGCAGCTGTCCTCTTAACTGTTAAATCAACAAACTCGTTTTCATGATATTGGCTGAACATTGCAATAGTAATGAGAACACCGACTGGTATAGTTAATGTTTGAGCAAGCGAATAAACAATTATCATAAGGTTGGGCGTGTTAAGCATTAATGGAAGAGAAAGCCAAACAAAACGTTCTATCGCATGCAATAGTAAAAGTTTAAGCTTTGTCTCTGATTCCACAATCATTGGATTATTGTATATCACATATGATACTATGATACTTGCCAAGGCTGCGGCCAACGTAACATAGGAGAGAAGTTGTAACAGCAACATAGAATCCTCCAAAAAATGCCTCAAGAACCATAAGCATTTTACCAACATCCTTCATCAAAGTTCCTTCAGCCAACAGACAAGCATAAAATCATCTATATAAATAAAGAAAGAATTATTGTATCTTAAATTGCAATTCTACCTTTGTCCGTCAAACTATAATATTCTCTTCTTCTTCCAAGAACATTTTTCGAAAAAGTTTTCCTAACAAACCCCATTTCTATTAACTGGCTGAGATGCTGGTAAACGGATGGAATCTTCATGCTAATACCATACTTTTCTCTTAAACTTCTCCAAATCTGGTAACCGTACATGTCTTCTTCTGAAAGAAGTTCAAGTATAGCCCTCTTAGTTTTACCCATCTTCACATCAACACCCAGTTCCTCAAGCAAAATAACTGCATCAGATTTCCTGCAAGCAATATCCTTCATAATTTTAGGATCCTTTAAACCCCCACCAGTTATTATACAAACAACTGTAGCATCATCCCCTATTCCACCTGACTTTCTAAGCTTCATTAGACCCGCTAAACTTAGGCTTGCAGCAGGCTCAGCCAATATCCCCTCCATCTCCGCAAGCATAGAAAGCGCCCTATAACACTCTTCTTCACTAACCGAAACAGCACATCCTCCAGTATCCCTTATAGCCTTCAAAGCAGCACTACCATACTTTGGCCTCGAAACACTCAAGTCAAAGATTTTCGTAAAAAACCTTGTATCAGAGAGAACATCATCGAATCCTCTCTCGTACGCTTCAACTATAGGCGCGCACCCTCT
Source organism: Nitrososphaeria archaeon (assembly GCA_014361085.1). Taxonomy (GTDB): domain Archaea; phylum Thermoproteota; class Nitrososphaeria; order JACIWG01; family JACIWG01; genus JACIWG01. Next base: position 2,703 of record JACIWG010000134.1, on the reverse strand, counting down.
AGGCTGTACTCCCACAATTTTAGTCTTAAGCCCTCCATCTCCAAAAATCTTCTTAAGCTCTATAAGCATCTTGTAAGTAAAATATGCTAGACCCCCCTCACCCATAGGAAGTATAATATATTCAGGCAACCTTCTACCAAGTTGAAGAAAAACTTCTAAAAGTATAGTCTTTTTAGCCTCATTTATTATAGGGTCATGTTCTATTGCCAAAGCATCTCCCATAGAAATTCTTGTTTTAGAAAAGTCCTGTATCACATTAACCTTTGCACCGTATAAGATCATTTGATACAGTTTTCCAACATCAACCATAGGTTTCACGTTAATATGCAATTTTAGCCCAATCCTAGAAGAGTATGCGGCCAAAGATGCTGCAAGATTACCTGTAGAATAGGTTACTATACGTTCATAGCCTAGGCTTTTTATCAATGAGACAAAAAGTGCAGAGCATCTGTCAAAATATGATCCAGTAGGCTCTGTTGTCTCATTCTTAAACCAAAGTCCTTGTACACCCAATTCCCTTCTAAGTCTAGCACTTTCAATCAGACAAGTGTTCCCTTCTCCCAAAGAAAAATGAAATTCTCTACTCACATATGGAAAAAGTTGGGCATACCTCCAGATACCTTGTCCACCAACATTTTCCCTAAATGCAGCCGGAGTGCCTGTTTCAACTGTAAGGCCACAACCGCATCTTTCACATAATTTTCTTTCTACCTCAAACTCATATAGTATATTGCATTTTGTACATTTCAGAGCCAGTCTTCTTTCCACATGCCTAAACTTGAAAATAGTTTATTTATAATTTTATGGTTACATACTTGAAATCAGATAAAATGTTTATGATAAATAGACTATGTATGAGTTTAAGGCAGTCTGCGTTTTGAAGAATTGTATGCTTGTGTTTGTAAAATTTTTTTATTATAAGTATGTCTACAGAATTTCCACATATAACATTAAAATAGTTAGGGGTCTAACTATGGTAGGGGTGTAACTTTGCTCTTCAACCCTGAACCAAAAACAAAAGTAGAGGACTTCTTCAACATGGAAGAAGAACTTAGGCAGTTTAGAGAAAGTTTGAATGTTGGGAAACTTATAATTGTTTCAGGATTAAGGCGATATGGTAAAACATCGTTGATCTTAACTGGTCTAAACAGTTTTGGATTAGACTACGTTTTCCTAGACTGTAGGCTCCTACCATCAGGCATGTTCTCAATAAACGATTTCCTGTCACTCCTAGAAGACGAATTGAATAGGAAGTCTTGGGCTAAAGAAGTCCTCCGTGGTATCAATGGGTTGAGTGTAAGTGGGTTGAGCTTAAGGTTTAGAAGAAGAGACCAAAATATTCTATTGAATGCTCTAAAAAATTTGGAAGGCAAGGTTATTGTTCTTGATGAAGCCCAAGAGCTGAGGAGATCAAATTATAGATTCGATTATCTTCTTGCACACCTCTACGATCATGTTAATGTAAAAATAATTGTTTCCGGCTCACAGGTTGGTCTACTTTACAAATTTTTGAGGGTAGACAATCCTGAAGCACCATTGTTTGGACGACCATATCTTGAAATTAAATTGAAGAGGTTGAGTGCCCAAAAGTCTAAAACTTTTTTAGAAAGGGGTTTTGAAGAAGAGGGTTTAAAAGTTCCTTCAGAAGTTATTGAAGAAGCTGTTAAAAGGTTTGATGGAAATATAGGATGGCTAACATACTTCGGATACTCTTATACAAGAGGTAATGAAACAATAGAAAGAATATTTGAAAAGGCTTCAAAGCTTTCCGTAAATGAAGTCAAACATGCCCTGAATGTTTACGGTTTAGGTAGAAGAAGGTATGTTGAAGTTTTAAAGATCGTAGCAAGCGGCACAAGTTTAAAATGGAGTGAAATAAAAAGAGGTATTGAAGCCAAGCTTGGAAAAATTCCAAACAATACTCTATCCAATATTATTCATAATCTAGTCAATCAAGGTTTCTTGGAGAAAACTGGTGGAGAATACACAATACCAGATCCAATCTTAAGGAATGGGATAATAAAATATCTATAAAACTCTACACACTCTTAATAACAGCACTTTCGACAGTCATCTTTTTAATTAAATCAGGTCTAGGCTCGTAAGGCGTTCCAGGAACCTTTGAAACATCAACCTTTCCCCTACCACAGTAAACTATTTCTGGACTACCTAGATCCTCAACATAATATGTTTTTGAAGAAAAAATGTCTGAAGGATACTTTATGTTAGGTAATGTTGCAAGCTCAATCGACAAACCTTGTCCAATAGAAGATTCAAGCATTCCTCCAACCCAGCAAGGTATACCAGCATCCATACACATGTCATGTATGACTTTAGCGTTCCAAATTCCTCCAACCCTACCAACCTTCAAATTCACATACCTACAACTGCCAAGCTCTATCGCCTGCTCTGCAGCCTTAGGGCAAGTTATACTTTCATCTAAGCATATTGGTGTAGAAATAAGTTTCTGAAGTTTAGCATGTTCAAGTAAATCCCAGTGGCATAAGGGTTGCTCAATCATCTCTAACTCGAACCTATCAACCTTCCTAAAAAGTTCAATATCCTTTAAAGTGAATGCAGCATTACAGTCTATATGGAATGGGAAGTTTGGAAAACGGTCTCTTACAGCCTCAAGCATATTAATATCCCATCCCCTCCTAAACTTCAACTTAATCCTAGGAAAGCCTGCATCGATTGCAGCCT
>JACIWG010000133.1 GCA_014361085.1 Nitrososphaeria archaeon | reverse complement strand
CCTATAAGCAGATAGAGTATGAGGTTGTAAGAGACTATTACGATAATGCGGTAACAGTATGTAATATGGAAAACATTCTTGGAATGAGAGTCCATACTGGAGACAACTTTGTCGTTTCACCATCTCAGACGATAACAAACGAGGAATATCATATGCTGAGGGAGGCTTCAATAAAGGCGACGAGAGCATGTAAGATTGTTGGAGAGTGTAATGTTCAGCTTGCACTTGACCCAAATTCTCAAAAATATTATGTTATAGAAATCAACCCGAGACTTTCAAGGTCTTCAGCTCTCGCTTCAAAGGCTACAGGATATCCTCTAGCATATATTGCTGCAAAACTTGCCCTAGGATACAGTCTTCAAGAAATATTGAATAAGGTTACAAACGTTACAAGCTCCTTCTTCGAGCCAGCACTAGACTATGTGGTTGTAAAGGTTCCCAGATGGGATCTTGCAAAATTTGGTCAAGTTGACAGGAGACTTAGAACACAGATGAAATCTGTTGGCGAAGTTATGGCTATAGGAAGAAACTTTGAGGAAGCATTACAGAAGGCAATGAGAATGCTTGATATAGGATTAGACGGCCTTTCAGCAGAACCTGAGGGGGAGACAGTTGAAGAAATTGAGAACATGCTTGCAATGCCGACAGACAACATACTCTTGCACGTTGTTAAAGCATTAAAGATGAGGTTTAGTGTCGAAAAAATATGTCAACTTACATGGATAGACAAATGGTTTGTTGAAAAGATAAAAAATATTGTCGAAATTGAAGAAAGGATTAGGGATGCAGGAAGGCTTGATGAAGGTATAGTTGAAGAAATCAGAGAGGCTAAAAAAGCTGGTTTTTCAGATTCACAGATAGCGAGAATACTTAATGTTAGCGAATTCGATGTTAGAAATTTCAGGAAAAAACATAATATTGTACCTGTTGTAAAGCAAGTTGATACTCTTGCGGCAGAGTGGCCTGCTAAAACAAACTACCTTTACATGACATATGGAGGCGTAAAGGATGATGTAGAATTTGCAAGCGATAAAAAGAAGGTTATAGTATTGGGTGCTGGAACATATAGGATAGGAAGTTCAGTAGAATTCGACTGGTCAACAATGAACCTTGTTTGGGCTCTAAAAAATCATGGCATCGAAGAAACAATAGTCATAAACTGTAACCCAGAAACCGTTTCAACAGACTATGATATGAGTGACAAGCTGTATTTTGAGGAAATAACATTAGAGAGAGTACTTGACATATATGAGAAGGAGAACCCGTTAGGTGTTATCACATGTGTAGGCGGGCAGACAGCAAACAATCTTGCACCAAAACTTGCTAAAGCAAACGTTAGAATCCTTGGTACAAGAGGAGAGGACGTTGACAGAGCAGAGGATAGAGTCAAGTTTAGCGCATTACTAGATAGCCTAAAGATACCTCAGCCAGCGTGGGCAAAATTTACATCAATAGATGATGCCAAAATGTTTGCAGAAAAAATAGGTTATCCCGTTATTGTAAGACCATCCTATGTACTTGGAGGAACAGTTATGAAAGTCGCCTGGAACCACTGGCAGCTTGAAGAGTTCTTAAAGAGGGCTGCTAAAGTATCGAAGGAGTATCCTGTTACAGTAAGCAAGTTCATAAGAGGGGCGATGGAGGTTGAAGTTGACGGAGTATGTGATGGAGAACATGTTGTTATAGGCGCGATAATAGAGCATCTTGAACCGGCAGGCATACATTCAGGTGATGCTACAATGATAATACCATCACAGAGGTTAACAGCATATCATATAGAGAAGATAAAAGATTATACGAGAAGAATAGCTAGGGAGCTTAGGATAATCGGTCCATTCAACATACAGTATCTTGTTAAAGGGCTTGAGGTAAGTGTTATAGAATGTAATTTAAGGTCAAGCAGGTCAATGCCCTTTGTTTCAAAGGTTAAAGGAATAAATTTAATGGATTATGCTGCAAAAGCACTTTTAGGAATTGGAGTAGAAGATTTGGACGAGAAAAAAGTTTCTCATGTTGGAGTGAAGACACCACAATTTTCATTCATGCAAGTTGATGGAGCAGACCCAATATTGGGTGTCGAAATGAAGTCGACTGGTGAGGCAGCATGCTTGGGAGAAAACTTCTACGAAGCCCTACTTCTAGCATACGCTTCAGTAGGGTTAAAGATGATTAAACCAAACCCTGGAGGAAACGTTTTCGTCAGTGTAGGAAATGATACTGAAAGAGAGACGGTTGAACCTCTAATAAGACAACTTTTGTGGCTAGGGTTCAACATATACTGTACACCGGGAACAGCAAAATATTTCAACAATAGAGGATTAAATGTTAAGGTTCTCTATAAGGTAAGTGACAGAAGAGAACCTAATGTTTTAACCTACATAGTGAACAGGAAACTGGACCTAATAATAAATATTCCGGGGGCTGAAAGGTTGGAAAGCTTCCAAAGTGTACTAGATGACGAATATGCTATAAGAAGAAAGGCTGTTGAAATGGGAATACCTGTTATAACAGTTCCAAGAGTACTTGAGGAGATTGTTAGAGGAATAAGGATGGTTAAAGAATTTAACATAAAATCATTGCAAGAGTACCATCAGCTAAGCATAACTAAAAAGTTATAAAAGTATAAATAATGCTTTATAACAATCGTTATTGAAGAATATGAAAGTTGCAAACTTTTTTACAAAATGTACACTTCTAGTTCTAATTATGATGCTTACGATCACTGTACCAAAAACAATTTACGCCCTTAACACCTCAAACAGATTCAGATGGTGAAGAAGGATGGTATTGTGAGATTTGGACCTTCGCCGTAAGAGATTTGGATACACCCATTGGAAAAGCCAGTTTAAGTGACGTCGAACTTTTTGCAGCAAGTTATGTTGAGAACGGGTACAGGCCTGATGAAGGCTACTATTTAAAGACTATAGTGTTTGGAACACTAGAACATGTAGAGGACGGAGGTTGGGAGCACTGGGAACCAAATCAAGAATATAAAGTTTCTGGAGGCGGATCCTTTACAGTGAGACCTGCCACTGGACCTGACTACGAGGACTGGGAGAAGGTTATATTCAAAATTTCTGCAATAGATTCTTACGGTTCAAAAATAACAGTCTCTGGAACATACATTTGTGCCAGCGGCCCTCCAGTGTACTATATAAGCTTAACGATAAAGCTGACTGGACAAGTTTATGAATATAATTCCGATAATGATTCTTGGATTCCGACTGGTAGGGTGGAAACACACACTTTAAAGCTCAAAGGATATCCGGAAGATTATTATTACCTTAAACCATATTATATTTCAACATACGCTTACCCTGATCAGCTTACATACTTTCCAGAAATGTGGCCTTTCTCGTTGGTCTAAAACGTTTAACCAAGCATAAACCCCTTTTTACATTTTACATTTTTGATAATCTTACAGTGCCAGTTTTCCTACAAACATTTCTTTTAAATACATAAAAAATACATAAAATCTTTTTAAACTATATGCTTATACCATGAGGGACTATTGCCTCAGCAAAGAGAGTACAGGGAAAGGGTGTATATTAGGGCTGAGATTATTATTAAACTTGCAGAATATGGACCGTTAACTTTAACGAATCTGGTTAGCTATTGTGGACTTAACCTTTCTAAACATAAAGAGATCTTGGATGAGATGGAGACTAAAGGGCTTATAGCAAAGTTTTTTGAGAAGCAGGGTAAAAAGAATATTGTCAAATATAAGGTTACTGACAAGGGTATGAAATTTTATGAGTTGATCCTTAAACCGTATATGGAAATGTTTCCTTTTAAGGGCAGGTAACATTGTTCCATAAAGTATATTATTTTTCTTATATAAATGTGGTGTGTTTGATATGAGCGAAGGCGGTGGCGTTTCCCTTTTAGAGTTGCTTGATAGTATTATTGAAAGAGTCAATAGTCTGAGGTCTATGTTTTTTATTCTAATCTTGGGGTCCATGATTCTTTCACCAGCTGCAATAATACTTTCGCTTATAGTAATATTTCATCCACTAATTCTATTTCTTTTAATGAGGCAGCAGCCTTTTCTTGCATGGATACTT
>JACIWG010000132.1 GCA_014361085.1 Nitrososphaeria archaeon | reverse complement strand
TAAAATTTAGGTTATATTCTAAATAAAATTTTTTGTGAGAGTTCACATCTTGAACACTTACGCCTACTATGTTCGCGTTCCCGAACTTGCTTAAGTTGTCTCTGAACGAGCATGCTTCTTTAGTGCATCCGGGTGTAAAGTCTCTTGGATAAAAGTATATGACTGTAACCTTGCCAATAAAGTTTTTGAAGTCTATTTCTTCACCATTTTGGTTCAGAGCCTTAATTTCTGGAAGTCTTGAACCAATATTAAGCATAAAATATAGCTTCTACCGCTTTTATAAAAATGTTCGGATTTTAGTAGAATTTTTTAGCTCCTATAATATTAGGGAAAAATTTTTAAAACATGTATGGGACATTTGTGTTATGCCCTATAGAATAGTCATAGATAGAGGACTATGTATTTCATGTGGAGCTGCTCCTACAACATGCCCTCAAGTTTATGAGCTTGGAAAAGATAATGGAAAGAATAAGGTTGTTGAAAAATATAGTGTCGAACTAGGGGAAGGCAGGTCTGTTGGAATCATTCCAGACGAACTTTACTCGTGTGCAAAGGAGGGTGCTGACGTCTGCCCAGTTTCAGCAATCTATGTGGAGAAGATAGAATAGTTCTAATAGAAACTTTTGGTGGAAAGGCGTATGCCAAAAATTAAGGATGTCATAGTATATCCTGTTTATTCTGAAGCATCCTCTACAATATCAGGCTACCTGCCCTTCTCAGGCTCACTTGAAGGAACAGTAAGGCGTGGATACTCATCATGTTTTGTAAAGGTTGTTGTAGAGGATGGACTATATGGTTTTGGAGAATGCTGGGTTAGAGAAGTCCCGCAGGCTACAGCGGAGATAGTTGAAAGGCTTTTGAAAAAGGTTATTTTAGGAGAAGATCCCCTAGAAACTGAAGTAATATGGGAGAAGATGTTTGCTACACTTAAGAACAGAGGCTATAGTAGAGGCCATCTAATTGAAGCCATGTCTGGAGTTGATATAGCATTATGGGATTTAAAGGGTAAAATCTTGCAAAAACCAGTATACACTCTATTAGGTGGAAAGTTTCATGACAGGCTTAAAGCTTATGCATCCTCAATAGTTTTTGGGAAACCTGAAGTCATGGCTAAGAAGGCAAGAGAATGGGTTGAAGAGGGGCATGATCAGATAAAGGTTAAGGTGGGTATGGGTGTTGAAAGAGATGCCGAAAACTTGAAGGCCATAAGAAATGAGGTTGGATGGAATGTTGAAATTATGGCTGACGCGAACTCAGCATATAATCTTAGTAATGCGTTAAGGCTTGCACGATCTCTTGAAAGGCTTGAAGTAAGATGGTTTGAGGAGCCGCTGCCATCTTATGATCTAAAGGGGTATATCATGTTAAAGAAGAAAGTTGACATACCAATAGCATGTGGAGAATCACTTTTCACAGTATATGATTTTAAAGAGTTGATCGAAAATTTTGCTGTAGACATAATACAGCCGGACATTGTAAGAGCTGGAGGGATAACAGGCTGCTCAAAAATATTGGCTCTTGCAAAAGCATACAACCTATTCTACTCACCGCATGTCGGCCTATCGGGTGCAGGATGTAGGGCTGCTACCATACAAATTTCTGCATCAACTTCGCCAGAAACATTTTTAACTTATGAAGTTTATGATATAAAGGAGAGTCCAAATCCCTTCTCAAATGACATATGCATTGAGCCTGTTGAAAAATTTTCTAAAGGATACATTTCTGTTCCAGAAAAGATTGGGCTTGGCCTAGAAATTGATGAAGAACGTTTAAAGCATTTCCTTTGCAAATGAAATCGTAAACTAAAAATTGTAATAAAAATGGTAGAAGATTTTTCTAAAAAATTTATTACCATGCAAGATAAGGTTTAATGTATGCCTCTGGTAGACTTAACATTAAAGGAGCTAAAAAATTATAAGCCCCCTCTGACAAGAAAAAGTGATTTCAAAAAGTTCTGGGAAGAAAATGTTAAGATTGCTGAAGATCAGCCACTAAACTTTAGCGAAAAGAGGGTGGAATACTTCACAAATAGAGTGGAAGTCTACAAGATTTTATTCGAAGGATTTATTGACAAGACTCCGATAACAGCCCTTTTCATAAAAGACTCTAAGAGTAAGGAAGCTTCGCCGACAATAGTGTTCTTTCATGGATATGGTTCAAGTAAGGGTGTTGTGACAGACTACCTTGGTTGGATAATGCTTGGTTTCTCAATTTTAGCTGTTGATGTTAGGGGGCAGGCTGGAGAAGCGCCTGATCATGCAAGATATCCTTTCGGAAGTATTACTGGAAACATGACAAAGGGTATACAGGATAAAAGCACCTACTATTACAGGTACGTTTACATGGACTGCTATAGGGCCGTAAAGTATGTTTTAGAAAGAAAGGATGTTGACAGGAACAGGATCGGTGTCTCAGGAATGAGCCAAGGTGGAGGATTATCTATAGCTGTTACAGCATTGCATCCAAACATTTCGATTGCAATGCCAAGTGTACCATACCTTTGCCACTTTGACAGAGCAGTGTATGTTGCAGAAGCCGGACCATATCTTGAAATATTAAATTATCTTAGAACAAGGCCTGAGGAGGAGGAAAAAATTATGGAAACACTATCATATTTTGATGGAATGAACTTTGCACCAGAAATTATGAAGCCAACAATATTTTCTGTCGGACTAATTGACACCATATGTCCTCCATCAACAGTATTTGCAGTATACAACCACTTGGGTTCAAAGGATAAGGCCATAGAAGTCTATCATGGAATGGCCCATGAAGAAATAGGCGTGCATGTTGAAAAGAAAATGAAGTTTGCTAGCGAATATCTTCAAAAAAGATTATAAAAAACTTTTTAAGCTCCCTCATAGCATAGGAAACGTGAAATTTTTTGAAGAAAAGTGAAAAAGCCTTCATAATAGTTATTGTTTCAACGATATTATTAATTATAGTACAGCTTATATTAGGCCAAGGTATGCTTACACACTTTGAATCAATAGAAAAAAGGCAAATAACAGAAGATCTCATGGAAATAGAGAATGGTATTGAATGGAATATTAAGGGATTGGATACTGTTGTAAAAGATTGGGCATATTGGGATGACACCTATAATTTTATGCAGACAAAAACTAGTACTTATATTGAAAGTAATCTAATTGGTTCAACATTTGAAAATTTAAAGGTTAATTTGATCATCTTTATAGATAATAATGGTGAAATCTTTTGGGGAACAGCATACAATTTGACAACTAAAGAGATGCTGCCATTACCGGAAGGCTTGAACGTTCACATACAACCTGACTCAACCATCTTCAAAAGTTGTTTAGATAAAAATGGTTTAAGCGGGGTCATTATTTTGGAACAACCTACAATATTTTCTATGTATCCAATTTTTACAAGTGAGGGCAATGGTCCACCTACGGGGTTTTTGATGATGGGCCGCTATCTTGACTTTAATCAGTTAAACGATATCAAGACTGTTTTAGGAAAAAATTTTTCTATATACAAATTTGGAGTAAAGAAAGTTGAAGGAGAAAGTTTTCATGAAAACATTTATGTTAAGCCATTAAATGATAATATTATAGGCTATGCTGTTCTTAGAGATGTTTATGGTAAAGATGCTTTAGTAATTGAGCTTATAGAGCCGAGGCAAATTTATAGGGAGGGTATCGTTCACGTGTTTTACTTTGCTTTCGCAACCTTATCCTGTACAATTTTAATTGGTGTAGCAGTATTTTTGCTCTTCAAATATGGTATAATAAAGGATATTGAAAAAGTTGATAGGGAGCTTGAAAAGATTGGTGAAAGTGGAAATATTTCTGCAAGGATAAAGGTGGAAGGTGATGACGAAATATCTAACATGTGCAAGATTATCAATGACATGCTTGACAAGCTTGAAAGGGCTCAGGAAAAGATTCAGCAAGAAAGAATTTCTGCCATAGGCGATACTGCTAAGATTATTGCACATGATATTCGAAATCCTCTACAGTCTATAACCAATAACGTATTCTTGCTGGAGAAAAAGATTAGATCCTCTCAACCGATACAGTCTGATTTGCTTCAAAAACTGGATTCTATAAAACTTCAGATAAAATATTTGGATAAGATTGTTTC
>JACIWG010000131.1 GCA_014361085.1 Nitrososphaeria archaeon | reverse complement strand
TAAGGATAAGCACGATCCAAAATATCTTCTTTATCAGGCTATTGATTTGTATGTTCAAAAATACGAGGAAAAACTGCAAAATGACGATAGAGCATTTATAGGCTATCTTTTTAATAACGCATATGTTGTTCAAATTTCTACCAAGAGCTTACCGTACGCCATACAATTGTTTAATGTGTTGAATACGCGTGGATTACCTTTAACCACGGCAGATATTCTGAAAGCGGTCAATTTAGGAGTAATTGATGAAGAAAAGCGAGAAAGGTGGGCAAAAAGATGGAGAGAAATAGAAAACACGATAGGCAGAGAAGAAATAGAAAGAGTTATAGAATTCATAAGGACATTAAAGCTGAAGACGAAAGCTAGAGCCAGCATCTACGAAGAATATGAGAAGCACATTTTTGGGAAGAAATTGGAGAAAGGAGAAAAGTTTGTGGAATATCTGGAAAAAATTTCAGACATATATAGACGATTGGTTTTAGAGCCAGATGATTTTGAAATCCAAAATAAATATAAGAATCTTGCGAAATTGATGAGAGATCACATTCCCTTTGATGATTGGATACCTCCTCTGATAGCTTTTTATGAGAAGTTTTATAACCAAGATCGAGGGCATGATCTTTTACTCGATTTTCTCGTTAATCTAGAGAAGAAAGTGATAATTGAATGGATAACGGGCCTCTCACCAACCAAAAGAATAGAAAGTCTAAACAATGTAATCAAGATTATCGAAGAAAAGAATGAACCTAGAATGGTAATTGAAGAAATAAAGAACACAAGTTTGGAACACAAAGAAAAATTCGAAAGGCAAATTAATAGCAAAGAGTTTTATCATGAGTCTTTTGCGAAATACATTCTACTAAGAGTTGATTTAGATAGGTGGGATCACGAGAATTTCCCAGGATACGAAGGAATAATAACTATCGAACATGTGTTGCCACAAGAACCTGCGGAAGAAAGTGAATGGTGCAAAAACTTTACAGAAGACGAAAGAAATGAATGGACGAATAAGATAGGTAACCTTATTCTCCTTAGTAGAAGAAAAAATTCCAGAGCGAGAAATTTTGATTTTAAGCGGAAGAAGGAGGCGTATTTCTTTAGAGATGGGGTGCCGCCGTTTAGAATAACCCAAGAATTAGAAGAATATGAAGAATGGTCATTAAGTGTGCTGAAATCTAGGCAAGAAAAGCTTGTGAAAGAAATAATCAAAATTTATTTTGGGACATAGCATGGTAGAACTAACAGAAGATTATCTCGTAGAACGGCCGGCTATAAACTGGCTGAAGGAGCTTGGATACTTCTACATCCACGGAGCAGAACTCTCCCCTGAGAACGGGGAGAGGGAGTCCTACAGGAAAGTTATTCTAAAGAAGAGATTCATTGATGCGGTTAGAAGACTTAACCCATGGCTCACCCAAACTCAGTTAGAGGAAGTCTACCGTAAAGTCACCGAAATCGATCACCCGGATTTCGTTATGAAAAGCAAGCTCTTCTACGACATGCTGACGAACGGTGTAAAAATAACAACGAAGGAAAAAGGAGAAGAGAGAACCAAGGTTGTAAAACTCGTAGATTTTGAAAACCCGAATAACAACGAATTTTTGGTCGCAAATCAATTCACTGTCGACTACTTATACCAGAAAGATATGCAAAGAAGGCCTGATGCTGTGATTTTCATTAATGGTTTGCCTCTTGTTGTTTTTGAATTCAAGAGTTTCAACGCAAACGAAGTGGCAAAAGATGCATTTTATGATCATAAGGCAAAGATGGGCGATATTCCCCAGCTCTACGTGTATGCTCATGTTTTGGTTGTAAGCGACGGCCTCGAAACGAAGCACGGATCGAAAACCAATGACTGGGACAGATTTTTCGTTTGGGAAGGTATTTTCGATGATGAGGATTTAGAAGTAAAAGAAACCGCCGACGGTCATTATCAGTACATTTTCAAGCCAACGGGCGAAAAGATGACCTCTCTTGAAGTTCTTTTGAAAGGACTCTTTAGGAAGGAGCATTTGATGGAATACTTACAGGACTTTGTGTTCTACGAGAAATCCGGTGAAAGTTACGATGTCAAGATTGCGATGTTTCACCAATTTTATACTGTAAGAAAAGCAGTTGAGCAAACCAAGAGGGCGGTTTTAGAGGGCAAGACGCCTGAGGAGAGAAGGGTTGGAGTTGTTTGGCACACTCAGGGAACTGGCAAATCGTTGGAAATGTTATTTTACGCCAGAAAAGTCTTGAAAGTAAAAGAACTAGAAAACCCCATCTTGCTTTTCATAACAGACAGAAACAATTTGGACGACCAACTTTACGGTGTTTTTTCAGAACTCCCGATAGCAAAACAGGCAAATACCATAAAGGAGTTGCAGCAGGCGATCAAAACTACTGCTGGAGGGATAATTTTTGCGACAATTCAAAAATTTGGAAAAAAGAAAGCCGAAGAGTATCCATTCCTGACCGATAGGAGAAACATCATCGTGGTAGCAGACGAGGCCCACAGAAGCCAGTATAAGGAACTGGCGATGAATTTGCGAAGGGCAATTCCAAATGCAGCATTCATGGGTTTCACGGCAACGCCAATTGAACTTGAAGACCGCTCAACTACCCTTGTTTTTGGGGATCACATAAGTGTATACTCAATGGATAAGGCCAGAAGACATGGCGTGGTCGTTCCTATTTACTATGAAGCGAGATTACCTGAACTACACCTGACAAACGAATTCATAGACGAAGATTTCGAAAAACTTTCAGAATCCGTGGCAAAAGATCCTTCTATAAAAGCGGCCTTGAAAAAGAAATATGCACGGCTGGAAGAACTGATTTTGGCTAAAGACAGACTGGAAAAAGTGGCTAAAGACATCGTGGATCACTTCAATAAAAGAGTCCAGGAGCTTAAGGGCAAAGCCATCGTTGTCGCGATCAGTAGGAAAGTTGCAGTAAAACTTTATGAAGAAATCAAAAAACTACCCAATGCTCCATCCCTTGTCGTTGTTATGTCTGGAAACAAACAAAAGGATCCTAAAGAATACTGGCCACACATAAGAAATAAGCATGAGCTAGAGGAGCTGGCGGACAAGTTCAAGAATCCTGAAACCGATCCTCAGATGGCGATAGTTGTTGAGATGTGGCTTACTGGTTTTGATGCCCCTTGTCTTCATACGATGTATTTTGATCAACCTATGAAAGGCCATTCGCTGGTCCAAGCGATAGCGAGGGTAAACAGGGTGTTCAAAGACAAGCCTGGCGGGTTGATTGTGGATTACATAGGAATAGCTGACAACTTAAAGAAGTCCCTTGCGATTTACACGTTCGGCACGATAAAAGGGACGCTTTTGAATGTGGACGAGGTGATAGCTCAGTTAAAGGAAAAATACGACCTGGTGACCTCTCTTTTCTATGGAATCAATTATAAGAGATGGAAAACTCTTGCTCCGGAGCAACTTTCTAGATTGACTACTATGACATATGATAAGATAAGCGGAGATGAAGAACTCAAGAAGAAATTCGTGAGAAATTTCGTCGCCTTGAAAAAGCTTTACGCCCTAGCCAGCCCCCGCCCTGAAGCTTACGAGATAAAAGATGATATCAGATTTTTCGAAATGATTAAGAAAATGATCGTTAAATATTCAACTGCAAGGATCAGGGAGATAAGCAGGGAGCTTGAGTACGAGATCAGCCATCTTATTTCGAAAAGCATCACGGCGGAGGAGCCTCTAGATGTCTTCGCACTGATAGGAAAGGAAAAACCAGATATTTCTATCTTTGATGAAAAGTTCCTCGCAAAGTTCAAGAACATGGAATACAAAAATTATGCTGCCGAACTTCTGGCAAAGATAATAAAAGATCAGCTCGTTGTCAGGATGAATATAAACCCCTTTCGATATCGTTCTTTGTACGAGATTTTGAAAAAAATTATCGATGAATATAACATCAAACTTCTGAATACAGCAGAAATCATAGATGAACTGATAAATATCGCAAATGAAATGAAGAAAAAAGTAGAGTCTGGAAAAAAGTTAAAACTTACAGAAATGGAGCTAGCGTTTTACGATTTGCTAGTATCAAAGGAAAAATTCTTTGAAAATTACGAGCAGATTCAAGAAGTGGCA
>JACIWG010000130.1 GCA_014361085.1 Nitrososphaeria archaeon | reverse complement strand
GGGTAAGCGGTGCATGGAAAAGGTCATTATCCAACTCAGCATAAATAAGGAGATTATACAAGAAAGAATTATGTAGAAAAAATTTTGCCTTTCAAAAAAGATTCACCAACAATAACCATATTTTTATATGAAACTTATGACATCTATGTGATCCTGTTATTTACTGTCTCCCATCCAAATTAACGGACTAATGGCAGTGATTATTAATCGAACTATTGAACAAAAAGTTCTTAAGCGGAGAAAATAAATCCCCTTTTAAGGGTGATTTGTTGGAGAAAAGGAAGTATGGAAATACAAATGTGTATCTTTCTGTCGTGGGATTTGGTGGTGTAATTGTTATGAACAAACATGATGAAACTGTGTTCGCAAATGAGAGTCAGGAAGAGGCTAATCGTGTTGTCGCTAAAGCCATTGACAGAGGAATAAACTATTTTGATGTTGCACCAGCTTATGGTGATGCTGAGGAACGACTTGGGTGGGCTCTAGAACCATATCGGGATTCAGTTTTTTTAGCATGCAAAACAATAAAGCGTACTAAGAAGGAGGCTGAAGAGGAGCTATATCGTTCCCTAAAGCGCTTACGTACAGATTATTTTGACTTATATCAATTGCATTCAGTAAACACGATAGAAGAAATTAACCAAATATTTAGTGAAAACGGTGCAATAGAAGCCTTAATCGAGGCAAGAGAAAAGGGGTTAATTAAGTACATTGGATTTTCATCACACTCTGAAGATGCAGCTCTAGAACTTTTAGATCGTTTTAAGTTTGATAGTGTGCTATTTCCTATAAACTGGGTCTGCTGGTACCAAGGAAACTTCGGACCAAGGCTTGTAAAAAAAGCTATGGATAAAGGTGTCGCAATACTTGCAATGAAGAGTTTGGTGAAAAGAGGACTTAGAGAAGGTGAGCGCAAAAAGTGGCCTAAATGTCCATATCTTCCAGTCGAGAACTTTGATGAAGTCTTACTGGCTGTCAGATTCACCCTTTCATTACCTGTCACATCCGCAGTAAGCCCGGCTCATGCCGAATTACTTTGGCTAATGTGTGATGCAGCCGAAAACTTTTATCCCTTATCAGAAAACGAGAAAAAGGAGATAGAAAATAGGAGCAAGGGGATTGAACCAATGTTCCCTTTAAAGGGACCTGTCAACTGGTGGTCCTTGTAGAATGTAAGTCTCTTAAAAAAGTACGTAAGAGATTTACTAGAAAAAGTTTGACTATATCATTAAGCTGGATGATTTGTCTATGCTTGAAAGTATTTCCTATTAGCTATCTTCATGTGGCAGAAGTGTTAAAATTATTTAATTATGGTTAAAATTATAATTAATGGAAAATTTTTTATTCATATTCTAAGTATTCTTGCCATATTTTCCCCTAGTATATGCCTTTTTTCTTCCTCCGTTAGACCCCAACGTTCTTTTGCTCGCTCTAGTTTCTTAAGGGCTAATGCTTGATCGAAGTAAAGGGCATCCGATCCAAAGACGATTCGATCGACACCTAACTCTCTTATAGAATATACGAAAGTAATTTCAGGACATTCAGGTGTGCCAGAGGTATCAAGTACTATATTATTATAGGGCTTAACAATTTCAGGGGTTAGAAGAAATAGGTCTGGATGCATTCCCATATGTGCCATTATGAGAGTAGCTTCTGGATATAAACTTGCTAGACGAGCTATTTGATATGGATTACAGAATAAACTTTGGAAATCTGAGTGTATTACAATAGGTATATTTAATGAAATTGCCTTTTCCACGATTGGGAAAACTATTGGAGAATCTATCGGATATCCATGTGGTGGGTACAACTTAATACCCTTTAACCCTAACACATTTACTGCTCTTTCTAACTCTTCTATCGCTACTGAACCTAGAAGCGGACATATACCAGCAAATCCTATAAATCTATTAGGCCACTTCTTCACAACTTCGCTAACATAATCATTATTTTCACGCATGAGTTCAGGAACTACTGAGCCTGCGTTCACAATCACCGCTTTGTCAAAACCATTCCTATCCATCTCTTCTAGTAACATTTCAGGTGGTGTGAGTACAGGGAACTTCCCATATCGCTTTCTACCAAGAGGATGCACATGAACATGTGCGTCGATCGCTATAATTCCATCAATCATTTTAATCACAACAACTATTGTATAGATTACGTAACCATATAAAATTTTTGGAGCAGACATAATTATAAGTATAAGCAAAAGATAATCCGATGGGTATTTACTACCATATTGTTCAATCCATTAATGTCAGAACGCTATCCTATCACCCTAAGTTTCAGACGATTATCAATAAATCAGAAGTTTTCGATTTTTATTGGATATTTTCCTATTTTTTTAGCATATTCTATAGCGAATTTTAGCTTACTTATGTCAATGTTTGCGAAAGTTTCACCTCCCACATCAAACGCATAGCCTCCTCCTGGTGCAGCATGATATATACAGTACTCAACACCCTTCTTTATTTCCTCTTCACTCCCACTAACCAGTAATCTTGTATCTAGGTTTCCATTGAAGAAGACCTTGTTGTAAAACTCCTTTTTTATTTTCGCTATATCAGTGAATTGTGATGACCCTAAATCCATTTCATTTAATTTATATTCTTCAACAATTATGTGAGCAATGTGATCTGATTTGCTGTCCATATGCAACCTTCTTTTTTCTCGTCCATATCTTTCATAAAGTTTCTTGTTGTAAGGTAAAACAAACTTTTTATACATGTTCACATTTAAGTATCCTGCATGATCATCAGCAAGATTTAAAGTTCTCGATTCTTGACCTCTTTGATCATCCTCATAATCCTTTAGCACACAATAGGTTTTATACAATTTTTCTAGGAATTTATGCATTTCATTAGGATGTTTGTAAAGGAATGTGAAAAGGTTTTCTGCACCCATAAGGGAACCTGCAGCGGATAAGGGTGGATGAATTTTTGGAACCGTACCTTTCGGTAGTGGGATTTCTTTTCCATACGCTCTCCTTATGTGTTCCATTAATCTTTTCTCACATTCTCTAGGATCGGGTACTTCAAGTTTATCTATGTCTTCAAGTGTTTTAAATTTGGGAATTATCCAAGGTGTAGTCCAGGGATGTTCATTATCAGGTAACACTATTTCACATCCAAAAACTATTCCTTCACCGACTGAACCAATATCCGGTAAAGGATATTCTTCAATTTTATTTAACCATGCATCATAGGGTACAGGAGCCCTGTCATCACCAAGGTTTTTGAAAGCCCATTTCGGGCCTTCTATTTGGACAAATCTACAAACATCCCAGTTTCTATAGTAGTCGTTGAAGGTATAGCCTAATGCCCAGCAAAAGAAAGGGTTAGCAACCCTTATCTGAACAGGAACTCTATCTGCTTCCTCAAAATTCTTCGCTTTACTTATCCTCCATTCAGCTAACTTAATCCTTTCCCTTTCATCTGAAGATAACTTATTAAAGGTCATTTTTCTCCCCCTATGTAATAGGTACCTTTTTTAATGGAGAAGATTTTTGTATTACTATATGAGCAAGCCATTCATCCCTTTCGTAAGGGAAATCAATTCTGAAATGTGTTCCTCTGCTTTCAGTCCTAAATATCGCGGACCTTGTAATCATTTCTGAAACTTTTAGCATATTTGTGAATTCGATAACTTTATGCCATTTTATACCATTCCTTACTGAAGGAAGTTCATTGATTTGTTTTTCTAAATTGAATATTAATTCAATAGTTTTATCTAATTTTTCTTTTGATCTAACCGGACCCACATTTTGCCACATTGTATCTAAAAGCGCATTTTTTAATATTTTCAAGCTTTGATCTTCTTTAATATTATAACAGGATGTTAGACTGGTTATTTCTTCCTTTAACTGATTTTCATCTATTGTATCAAGTTTTCTAGATTTGGAGTATTCGGCAGCATGATAGCCGGCTCTTGCTCCAAAAACGATTGCTTCAGCTAAGGCATTACCGGCTAAACGATCAGCTCCATGGATACCCCCTACTACCTCTCCTGCTGCATACAATCCTTCTACGGTAGTACGGCATTCTTCATTTATTTTTACCCCTCCTATGGTAAAGTGTGCAACTGGAAGTACTCCTAGCAGTAGCTTCTCTTTTACCTTTATATCTTGGAGCTGGATTATTT
>JACIWG010000129.1 GCA_014361085.1 Nitrososphaeria archaeon | reverse complement strand
TTGGTCTATCTAACAGTACCAAAATTTATATACTCATCTCATAAAAAAGAGTTTATGCCGTTTCCAAAAAACTTTCTTTGGGGTGCTTCATCAAGTGGATTCCAATTTGAAATGGGACATCCTTCTGGAGAATGTATAGACGGGAACACGGACTGGTTTGTATGGGTTCACGATAAAAATAATATTGAAAAGGGTATTGTGAGTGGCGATTTACCTGAAAATGGTCCCGATTACTGGCATTTATATGAAAAAGATCACCAACTTGCAAAAGAAATTGGGTTAAACTCTTATAGGATAGGCATAGAATGGAGTAGGATCTTTCCAAAGTCTACAAAAGAAGTTAAGGTACATGTTGAAAAAAATGAGTTTGGAAGAATTTCTAGCATTTCTGCAGAGGGAGATTTTCTAGAGAAAGCTATTAAAGAAGAAAAAATTGATGTAAGAGGCTACTTTCACTGGTCTCTTATAGACAATTACGAATGGGCTCAAGGTTACAGGATGAGGTTCGGCCTCTATCACGTTGACTTTAACACTAAAGAGAGAATTGCTAGAAAAAGTTCAGAAACATATAAGAAGATTATTTTTAGCCAATAGTCTTCTTAAGTTGCTCAGCTCTACTCCTTATCCTATTCCTAGTTTCCATAATATCTTTTGGTATTACGAAAGCTAATACAATAAACAGTATTCCACAAACAATCCAAGTTGAGACAGAAACATAAAGAATGCCTAATCCTAGACCATAAAGGTCTGCAAGATATCCTGCAATAAGTGGGGATGCTGAAGATCCTGCGAATTCAAATATTCTAAGTAGAGAGTCAGCTGAACTTCTTACTTCAGGCTCCGTAACATCAGTTACTGCCGCGGAAACGTTTGGGCCTGCCATTGGAAGAATAAAAGATGCGATAGCACCTAAAACTGTGAAACCGATAATATCTTCTATCGGCCAAATCAATGTAACATATAAGGCAAGTGCTGAAAGAAAAACATCTACTGCTCCAACTATCGCACGACCACTAGACGTTTTCGAAAAAAGTATGTCACCAATTGCACCTCCTACAAGGTTTCCTATAACCATGACGATAAGCCAAACAAGCATTATAATCATCGCCTGAGATTCATCAAACAGTCTCTCTTTAAGCATGTATGTGAAAATCCATGCCTGAAGACACTGCCATGGGAACACGCCGAAAAAACCTTGCAAGTTTAGGAAAAGAAGAGAGGGCTTTTTAACTAAAGCAAACATTTCTCTAAAATTTATCCTATATGCACCTTCTTCTAACTTTAACCCTGCAAGTTCAGGTTCTGAGCTTCCTCTAGGAATATCTTTTACAGAAAAGTATACAATAACCGCCATCAATATTCCTACACCCCCAGTTATAAGAAAAAGGTACCTCCAACCATAAGAATAGCCAAGTATAACACCAACTATTGTACCGATTAGTGCTCCAAATGCGCCTGTAGCATTTATCAATCCTAGAGGTTTGCCTCTACTTTTTGGAGGAAAGTAATCGCTAATTAGACTGTTTATTCCAGATGGAGGAGTATCATCTACTCCAGTTAGTGTTCTTGTTATAAAGAAGCCTAGAAAATTTCTGGGAAGAGTATTTAACCATGTTGTTATTCCCCATAATATTCCTGATATACTTATTAGAGACTTTCTTGAACATTTGTCAAAAAGGTAGCCCCAGACAGGGTAAAGTAGTACTGAGAATGCAAATGTGGCTGTAAATATTGCGCCTCCACTAGCATAAGTTATTTGGAACTCTTCCAAAATTTGAGGTAGGACAACAGAGATAACGTAAATGTCAGCCATATGCAAAGATCTGAAAATGAATAAGATTATTGCAACAAACCACGCGTATTTTAGAAGCGATAATTTCATTAAAGTCACTTGTAATGTTTTAGAGCTTCCATGTTCCATGATTGGCTAAGCTGCTCCTCAATCAACGCTTTCGCGTTATCAAACGACAGTGTTCTAGGGTCTTCTGCAACCATAAGAATAAGGCTTGTCCTATCCCCTTCAATAAAAGCTTGAAGAATCTGTTCCATTTTAAGCATTCTTGGAATCATGTTAAAAAGCATAATCCTTTTAGGCATTGCACCAACATGTACACCCTTTACACCAGAACTGTCAACCAATGCTGGAACTTCAACAACAACATTATCCGGTATTCCAGAAATTATACCATTATTTGGAATATTTAATTGTAAAAGCGTTTGATTATCATTTTTGATCGCATCAATTAGTGGAATATGCTGCTCTCCACTGAATGTTGGAGGATAAAATTCAGTCAGTTTAAGTTCAGGATTGCTTGCAAGATAATACAGTTTTTCAAGATTTTCTTTCAAAAAATTAAGATAAAGTGTCCAACCAATTTCTGAATCGAAACCACCTGTTGGCCCAAACCATTTCTTCTTACTTTCTAGATCCTTATGGAACCACCATAGTGAAGCACTTCTTACAGTATCTCCTATAGGGAATAGGCCATATAATCTATACGTTTCAACAGCGGCTGGAGACATTTGCTCACATTCCCATGGAAGACTTTTCAAATATTCTTCACTATTCCAATAATCTACAGCCTTTTTCTCAATCCATTCGTCTAAAATAGGGTAAGCATTTTCACCCTTATACAGAAAATCTTTAAGCCACACATTATGATTGAATCCTGCAATCGTTACTCTCACATTCTCCTCATTCAAACCTAACCTTCTAACAACATCCTTATAGCCTAGATGACCATGGCATACACCAACAACCTTAATCTTGCTCATCCTATGAATTAATGTTACACCTTCGAAAACAGGGTTTGCGGCTTGGATAAGCCAAGCGTCTGGACAATACTTTTCCATATCCGTTGCAAGCTCAAGAAAAAATTTTAACTGATGATATGCTCCAATACCACCATAGTAGTCGCTAACTCTTTCACCAACACCCCTATAGTATCCATATTTTTCAGCAATACGCCTTTCCTCCTCCATAGGCTCATAGCCGCCAACCTTTACAGTATTAACAACAAACTCTGAACCTTCAAGAGCCTCCCTTCGGTCCATGGTCTTCTTTATCACAAGATTTGCTTCAGTTTCTCTTGAATATCTTATTGCAAGCTCATACATTATGTTTAATCGTTCTCTGTTAATGTCCATTAAAATGACTGTACTATTATGCAAGCTTTTTGTTAGACACAAGTCAACTATAAGTCTTCCAGTAAAAACAACACTTCCTGCACCTATTATAGAAATTGTTGTCATAATGTATTATCATCTATTATATTTTAAAAACTTTTCAAAAATTATATAGATGCTTGGACAAGATAATGTGACCATGCCTGCTTCTATCAAAATGGGACTATTCTCGTATGCCTTAAGCGCGTACCTGCTTGCCTTCTTAGTTGACATTATAGCTTCCTACTTTATAGTTATCTATCAAGCATCCTCAACACCTATAATCTTGGTTTGGGGCTTACTCAGAATGTATACGCCCACATTTGCGACGATAATAGCATTAAAGATTTTGGGAAAAGATATTACTTTAGAACTTAAATCATATTTAGGCAAATTAAGGGACCATGTGACTTTAAAATGGTATCTTTTATCTCCTCTAATAACTTTATTGAGCCTAAGCATCTACATTCTCCTTTCAATACCATTAGGATTCTTTAGCCTAACAACACTTATTGAACAAATAAAATATTTACAGAACATTTTACCTCAAGAAATTAGTCAAACAACATTATTAATTTTAATCATTTTTTCAACAATTATATCATCATATTTTGTAGGATTAACTTTAAATGCTTTATACGCACTTGGAGAAGAAATTGGCTGGAGAGGTTTTCTAGTCAATCTACTCATAAACAAGTTCAGCTATCTAAAAACATGTATAATAATTGGACTATTATGGGGATTCTGGCATGCAACAGCAATAGTATTTCTAGGCCACAATTATCAAATACATAGGATAGAGGGCATATTTCTTTTCACCATAATAGCCGTTCTCTTCACATTCCCACATGTATTTGTAAGAATAGCGTCTAAGAGTATTTTGCCTGCAGCATCCTTGCATGGTTCCATAAACGCGTTATGGGGTTTTACAATACTTATTACACAATCATTTAACAATGAAATATTTGTTGGGCTTGGA
>JACIWG010000013.1:645-19601 GCA_014361085.1 Nitrososphaeria archaeon | reverse complement strand
TAACAGTATTACTGTTTATAGTATCATACATGCTTTTTACGAGGCAGGAGGTTAGGTAGGTTATCCGTCGCCCCACCACCTTATATTTTATAATTGGAAAATTTCTAAACTATTTTTACTATAAGAGAGACTGTTCCTACAACTATTAAGAGTATTGCTATCATTTGAAACATTCCAGCTAGTGGTGGATACATTGTTGTTGTCATTATACCATATTCTAGGAACAGTCCTATCATGAGCATTATAAGTCCAATAATTTTTGTAAGAAAATTTAATCTTGCTTCAGTCTCCTCTTTCCCCATACTATGTTGGAGCATTTCTATAAAGATATTAACTTTTCCTATAACTCTTTTACCTCTTTAAGCTTGTCTGGAAGATACTTGTCAACTATGTAGTCTAGAGAATATTTTGCGAAGGCCTCGAGCTCAGCCTTCTTCTGCTTTCTTAAAAATACATCAAGCTCCCTCTGAAACCTTTCATCCCTGTATCTTGGATCGTTTTTTAGTTCGTAAGCTCTTTTTATGTCCTCATCTGTTAGCCTAACATATGGTAGCCTATATGTTTCTATGTCTGTTGCAGTTACACCCAACCATTTTGCTGTTGGCACAGTAAGTTCTGTTAAGTGTGCCGCGTTAGCTGAACCTGAAGCTATAACCATGTAAATGTGCATACCGTATGGGTCTGCGTCCGTGAGCACGTAAACTGGTAGGCCAAGTTCCTGGTTCAGTCTTCTTAGAAAGTATCTTGTTGACCTAGGTGGCTGTCCAGCTGTATCAACTATTAAAGCATTATATTTTTCGTGAACTTTGTTTTCAACAAATCTTGTAAATAGTCCACCCTTTTCAACTGCGAAAACCATTTTTGCTGAAGTTTCAACAAGCTCTGCTGTGCTCAGGCTAGGCCCTATAAGGTATCCGTCTGGATGTGATGCTAGATTTAATCT
The DNA here is from genome assembly GCA_014361085.1 of Nitrososphaeria archaeon. Classification (GTDB taxonomy): domain Archaea; phylum Thermoproteota; class Nitrososphaeria; order JACIWG01; family JACIWG01; genus JACIWG01. Next base: position 18,658 of record JACIWG010000013.1, on the reverse strand, counting down.
TTTTCCCTCATGTCCTGGTGTCGTATACTCTATTGTTATGTCACCGTATATTGCGCTCCTTTCTTCAGGGTAAACATTATAGTCTTCTCTAGCCCTTCCAAGGAGTGCTTCAAGGTCTGTTATTATCTCATCGGATTCAGCCTGGTCCTTGAACTCTATACCGAATGCCTGTGCTGAATAGTAGACGTCTCTGAGTGTTGAAGTCTTTCCCTCCCTGATAAGCTTGTCTACAAAAAATGCTAGCCATATTGTTTGAGTGAATGGTCTAAGATGCTTAATGTTTTTTGAACTCCTTTTAACCCTATTCTTTCCAACAACATACTGTTTAAGTTTCTCATCATAGACTATATTCTTAACTGACCTACTCGGCATCTCTATTTCAGGAAACACTCCGTTTTCTATCTGATAGTATATTTTTTCTCCAAGAACCTTAAGCATCTCCTGAACTTCTCTCTTTCTAGCTGTCGGTGAACTCTTCAATCTTCTTCTGCCTCTCTTCTTCCTCTCCTTTGCTTAAGAGTCTTTTATAGTTTGGCGGCCTACTCTTTTTCGCAAGCTCCTTGGAAAAGTTCGCTATAAGAGGCAAATATTTTAGGTACATGTTTATCTTCTTCTTCTCATGCTCTTCTGAAGACCTTCTTGAAAGGTATGCTGAAAGTTTTCTTAACGTCTCCCTTAAAGCGTTTTTAAGTTCCCTCTCTATCTCAGGCCTGTCAGCAATATATTCTTTGCCCACCGTCTTATACGGTATTCTTGTAGAGCTTATGTTCACTATAACCGCAATAGGGGCATCCTGAGGTATCCTGTACCTTTTCCAGTCTATTTCCTCATGAATCACCTTCCAAGATACATCTGATGCCTCATCATATAGTAGGGGTATCCTGTTAGCGAACCTGTAAAGTTTTATTCCATTTTCTAAAATTTTTCCACCATATGCTAGTGCAACTTCCACAATAAACGGGTAACCTGAGTACGCTGAAGGTGGTCTTGTAACTATCGTAAAAAATTCTGGTGCAAGCTCCTTAACTATCCCTGCTGCAAGTATGTTTTCTCCTAAAGGTGAAAGGCATCCTGCGTCAGGTGGTAGAAACTCTTCATACCTGTGCATTGCTGAAACCATGTTAACTATCTCTTCATCTGATAGACTTTTTGGGCTCCTGTTAGGGTCTATTCCAGCGTACTGGAGGAACTTTATTGCAGTCTTCAATCCAACCCTGTGAAATCTTTTTGAAAGAAATTTTGCAAGGCTTTCATCACTACTCTGTCTTATGGTTCTTCTCATAAACTCCACGTCTATTCCATGAGGGTGTGGTAGTGTCTCCTTTGGCGGTGGAGGCATTTCGGTTGTAGTTCTGAGGAAATAGAATATTTTTCCACTTGGCTCTATAAAGGTTATGTTCGCATACGGTACAACTAATGCTGTCTGCTTAAAATATTCCTGAATCTTTGTTGAAGACCTAAAATAGTCTCCCTCCATCACAAGCTCCACTACAGTACCCCTTAACCCGTTTCCTTCGCCAACCTTCTTCTCAACTATTATAGGCTTATTCTTTTCAATGTCTATCATAAGCTTGTAATAGTATCTTTTGACACCGTCAACAGAAGTCTCTATTGTAACAGGCTTGTTTGAAGTTATCTGACCATATAATATTGCCATTGTCCCCCCTAAGCCAAACATTCCCCTGGACTGTCTAAGCTTATACTTTGAACCATACAATACTTTACCGAATGCTTCTGGAAGCCTTTCAGGCTCTACGCCTGGCCCATTATCCTGCACCCTTATAACATACTTTTTTGGTTCAGCCTCCTCTAATGGATCATATGCTGTTATCCTAACATAGACTTCTGGAAGTATGCTTTCCAGTTCACATGCGTCTAAAGAGTTTTCTACAAGCTCTCTAACTGTAGAATATAGTGCTCTAGCAGGGTTCGTGAACCCTGCAAGGTCTCTGTTGCGGTAAAAGAAGTCGCTTGGCGATATTTCAGAAAATGTCTCCTTCAAACTCTTCTCCCCTTCTCTCCCAAAGCTGCAGCCTTTCAAGCTTCATCCTACTTCTTCTCCTCTGAAGTTTCTCGTAAACTGTCTTGTGTAGGCTTCCTTCAGCCAGAGCTTCTACAGCTTCTCTTGCAGCTTTAACGTCGTCAGCCTTACCTATTATTGAAACAGTGTGACCGTATACTGAAATGTATGTGTCTGTTAAATCTTCTATGATCCTTCTAGCCTTTCCGTCAGCTCCAATTATCCTCCCCTTTATTCTAACAAGGTTTGACTCAGATTTTCCAGCATAGTCTGTTAAGTCTATTATGTCAAGCATGTACTCGTCATCATATAATGCTTTAGCCCTCTCGTAAGAGAATCCTCTTCCTATTGCTTTTGCAATATTTAAAGCCTTGTTTAAGCCTACAAGGTTCGCCTGATCCTCTGTCGACACTATAACATCTCCTGTCCCACTGTCAACCTCCATCTTCACACCACATTCTCTTTCTATAGCCTCCTTTATCTTTCCACCCTTTCCTATAAGTGCCCCTATCCTGTCTTTTGGAATCTTTACCTCCATCTTTAACATCATATTATATTACACCCTTCAATATCCTTTCTTCATTCCAAACTTCTATACCATGTTTTAAAAAGAATCTGTTCACATTTCTAATGTCCCTGTATAAAAATTCTAGAGCGTTTGGGTGGCCTGATTCGACGGCTGAGCCGAAGTCGAAAAAGTATATTTTTGAACCCCATTTAAAGATATTGTGTTCTGAAAGGTCTGCGTGTACAAGCTTTGCTCTAGAATATAGTTTTCTTATCATTCTAACCACCTTCAAATAGTCTGTCTTTTTAGGCTCAACTTCAGAAAGTAGTGGAGCCCTCTTCCCATCTTTTCCTATAAACTCCATTACAAGAACATTATTTAATACCATTATAGGCTTCGGAACATTTACTCCACTATTGTATGCTGCTTCTAGGTTAACGTACTCTTTTCTAGCCCAAAGTTTTATCAGAAGGTATCCCCCCTTCTTTCCCTCCTCAAACCTTCTGTCTCCTATAATGTAAGGTAACCTTTTCCGGAACTCGGCTGTTGTCGTCAAGAATATTTTTACCGCAATCTCGTTCCCACTATAGTCTACTCCATGAAATATCTTCGACTCCTTTCCAGAGCCTATAGCCCCATCAAGCCTATAAATAACCTTCCTTTTCACAATCTCATATAATGTCATCATCGTCCTCTTATCAAATACTTCCTCAAATACCTCTTCCTCCTCCCTATCTCTTTCTACAAGCATTCTCTTTTTCCCATGTGTTGTCAGTCTAAAGAGTCTCCTAAGCTCCTTTTCTGTAAAAAATTCCTCCTCCATCAATTCTACAACTCTTCTGGAAGGTACCCGTTTGCTTTAAGCCAGTCAACCTGCGCTACAGTATAGCGCCATATAACATCAGCTCTCTCATCACTTTTAAACTCCCATGGCGCAACAAGTACTACATCACCTTCTCTTATCCAAATCTTTCTCTTAAGCTTGCCTATAATCCTTCCAATACGAGTTTTCCCATCAGTACACTTTACAAGAACATGGTCGCTTCCCATAAGCTTTACAACAACACCTAAAAGCTCTCCTTCCGCTGGGAGAACAAGTTCCTTCAACTCTTCCTCGCTTAAAACCTTCCTCTTTCCCAAACCTACCACCTCGTAAACTTGAATATCATAAGAAATGGTACACTTTTAACCTTTTTAACCGCATCCTTGTGCGCGAACCCCCTATTTATTGCTAAAGAAACACACCTTTCTCCAGTAAGATTTATTATCGAAGACTCTTTTAAAATCTTTAGTAGCTCATCTTCTCCAACCCTTTCCCCTTCATAAAATTCTTTTGAAATCCTTATCACGAGCCCACCCTCCTCTAGGGTGAGTCCGAAGACTTCTTCGTCGCAGACGTTAACTATCTTATAATGTGGTGCACTTATTACACGAACAATATACTTTTTCTCTTCAGTCAATCACTTTTCACCAATAGGAGACTTGCTGCCGCATGCTTCACATACTAGAAATTCGAGCCTCTTTTCTTTCGTAAGGGTTGTGTCAGGGCTTCCGCATACTGGACACTTTACTCTCTCGTTAACATACTTTTCTATGACAGCCGTTATAGTCCTCTCATCTCTTCTGCCTATGAGTATTGCTCTTTCTCCATCTAGGGATGCTGGTACTGCAAGCTTTTTAGCCAAGTACATTAGAAACTTGTTAGGATCTCTTCTTAGAATCTTGGGAAATTCCATATAATTTCTTATTATGGTCTTGTTTCCAAGCCATAATATGTCTACTTTAGGAAGTTCCAGCCTCCACTCCTTCTTAGCTTCCACTGGCTTAGCCTTATCCCTTAACCTTTTCAGAAGCTCATCATATGATAGGCTCAATCTTCTTCTGCAATGCTCTATAAAGTCCCAGTTATAATAATTTTCTCCCCCTATTGATTTTCTTTTGATAGTAAGGGAAATATATTTGTTAAATGTTATCCCCTGTATGCGTTCAAAGTATGCTGTAATAGCTGGAACAGGTATGGGAAACATTTTCGAACTATCTGAAAAGTTTGAGGTTGAAACACCTTATGGTGTTGCTGAACTCTATTCTATAAGGGATTTTGAAAGCCTCTTCTTTCTACCAAGACATGGTATAGGCTACACTGTTCCACCTCATAGAATAAACTATCGTGCAAACATATATTCTCTCAAAAAATTTGGTGTAGAGTATGCGTTTGCAACAAATGCTGTAGGCTCCCTAAATAGGAGATTTTCTCCGGGAACATTTTTGCTTCCCGACCAGATAATAGATTTTACAAAGTCTAGGAAGTCAACATTTTATGAAGGAGATGATGGTAAAGTTGTTTTCACAGACGTAACACGCCCCTACTCTGACAAGGTTAGGTCAGCCATAATTGATGCAAGTAAACGTTTGCAAATTAAAGTTTACCAAAAGGGCACATATGTTTGCACTGAAGGCCCAAGATATGAGACTGCAGCCGAAATTAGGGCTTTCAAGATTTTAGGAGCTGATGTTGTTGGAATGACAGGCGCTCCAGAAGTTTTTCTTGCAAGGGAGGCTGGAATAGAATATGCTTCTATAGCTATTGTCACAAACTATGCTGCAGGCATAATCAACCAGATATCTCATGAAATGGTTATGGATATAATGGTTAAGGCTCAGGAGAAGGTTAAGAAGCTTGTTTTTGAAGCAATAAAGGTTCTAGAGGCTGGTTCCACATGAACCTTCTTGTAGACGGTGGCATAGTTGTGTCAGACAAGGTTATATTCGATGGCGCTGTCGCGGTAGAAGGTAATAGGATAGTTGCAGTAGGAGATTCAAGCGAGTTAAGAAAACGTTTTCAAGGATTTGAGCGTATTAATGCAAGAGGCTGTGCAGTAATACCTGGCCTAGTAAACACTCACACACATGCTGCCATGACAATATTCAGAGGCTATGCTGAAGACCTTCCACTATTTGATTGGCTGAACAAGAGAATATGGCCCGCTGAATCCACTCTAACTCCAAAAGATATTGAAGTAGGCGCTCAGCTTGCAGCATACGAGTCACTTCTTTTCGGGGCTACAACATTGAATTCAATGTACTTTTACTCAGAAGATGGAAGCGAACTGCATGCTTTCGAGAAGGCTGGAATAAGGGCTACTGTTGGACACGGTTTCTTCGAAAAGACTGTGGAATCAGGTTTAAAGATTACTGAAGAAATGGCTAGAAAATGGCATGGTAGAGACAATGGTCGCCTACGTGTAAGCGTGTGTCCCCACGCCCCATACTCTACGGGCCCTGTCTCCTATAAAATGGCATTTGAGCTTCAAAAGAAGTTAAACAGCCTTTACGGTGAAAGGGGAAAGATCATTTTACACACTCATGTAGCCGAGTCTAGGGAGGAAGCTTCTGTTGTAAAAGAAGCTTTTAACGTTGACGTGTCAGGCGGGGTTGTAGTCTACCTTTCAAGGCTGGGTGTGCTCTCAAGAGACCTTGTTATGGCCCACACCATACATTTAACTGAAGAAGATGTTAGGGTAATGAAGGCTTTTGATGTAAAACCATCTCTTAATCCAGTATCTAATCTTAAACTTGGAATGGGTGTGGCTGACATTATCAAGCTTATAAAAGATGGTTTAACAGTATCTCTTGGAACAGATGGGCCTGCATCAAATAACACTCTGGACATGTTTGAGACGATGAAGATTGTTACACTTTTAGTTAAGGGCTTGCATGGTGACCCAACACTTCTCCCCTCAAGGGAAGCGTTTAAGCTTGCGACAGAATATGGTGCAAAGGCTCTCGGATACGATGACCTTGGAGCAATAAGGCCAGGCTACCTTGCTGACATCGTACTTTTAGACCTTAAAGTGCCACATGCGAGGCCTGTTCACGACATCTTCGCTCACCTAATATATTCTGCTAGAGCATCTGATGTCAGGACCGTTATAGTTAACGGCAAAATTGTCGTCGAAGACAGAAAGATAGTTGGTGTAGACATGGAAAGCTTTCTGGAAGAGGTTGAAAGGGTTAAGGAAAGCCTAGTTTCCAGGATACGTGTCTCTTAAAATAGTTTTAGGAAACATTATAATCTTGACCTTTATAGAAGGGTGCTGGTTGAAGGCTCTTGGCTAGATGGCTTGTAACATCAGCTTGGCCGTACTCTTCTGTAACCCCGCATCTAGGTAACATGATAGGCTCAATACTTTCAGGCGACGCTTTCGCTAGATATCTTCGGCTTAAAGGTCACGAGGTTCTTTATGTTTCTGGCTCAGATGAGCATGGTACACCGGTTGAAGTTGAAGCATTTAAGGCAGGACTTTCTGTTAAAGAATTTGCTGACAGAAACCATAAAAGAATAAAAGGTCTCTTCGAAAAATGGAATATTTCATATGACAACTATACTCGTACAGAAAATCCTGTTCACATAAAGTTTGTGCAAGACTTTTACCTTAAACTTCAGAGAAACGGTTACATATATGAGTCGTCTGAAAAAGTTCACTACTGTGAAAGGGATAAGCGTTTTCTACCTGACAGGTTTGTTGAAGGTGAATGCCCATACTGTGGTTTCAGGAACGCTAGAGGTGACCAGTGTGATGGCTGCGGTAGGCCTCTTGAGCCAGAACTTCTTGTAAACCCTGTTTGTGTAATATGCCATGGTCCAGTTTACTTGAAGGAGACTAGACAGTGGTTCTTTGACCTTCCAAGGTTAAGTGAAAGGGTTAAAGAATACCTTTTGAGTGATGACATTCACCTTTCAGATATAGCTAGAAGTTTCAGTCTAAAGCTTGTTGAAGAAGGTTTGAAGGCTAGGTCTCTTACAAGAGACTCTAAATGGGGTATTCCAGCTCCATTTGAGGGTGCTGAAGGTAAGACAATATATGTTTGGATGGAGGCTGTCCTAGGATATGTTTCAGCTACAATCGAATATTTTGAGAAATTGGGTGACCCAGATGGGTGGAAAAGTTTTTGGTTCGATAAAAACTCTAAAACAGTCTACTTTATTGGAAAAGATAATATTCCATTTCATACAATAATTTTGCCAGCACTACTTATTGGAACGGGAGAAGGCTATAATCTTCCATACGCTGTAGACTCAACTGACTTTCTAATGTTTGAGGGTCAAAAGTTTTCTAAAAGCAGGCGAATTGGAATATGGATTGACGAAGCTCTTGAAGTTGCTCCAGCAGACTATTGGAGGTATGTTCTCCTATCTCTTAGGCCTGAAGGTGGTGACGTAAACTTTAAACTCGACCTTTTTATTGAAAAGGTTAACAATGACCTTAATAATGTGATAGGTAATCTTGTAAACAGGTCAATTGTATGTTTTGAAAGATTCTGCGATGGGCGGCTTGAATCTCCTCCTGAAGTTGATGGAGACTGTAAAAGGTTTATTGAATCCACACTTGAAAGACATGATGAAATCGCCTCCCTATATGAGGACTTTAGGATACAGCGTGCTGTAAAGGAAACACTTTATCAGGCTGAGGAAGGTAACAGGTTTTTGAACGAGAAGGAGCCTTGGAAGCTTTTCAAGGAGAATCCTTCAAAAGCCATATCTATAGTGTACTCTCTTTTGAGGCTAATTCGTGTTCTAGCTGTAGAACTTTATCCGATAATGCCTTCAACTTCAGAAATTTTGTGGAAGAATCTTTCAGAACATGAGCCTATACTGTCTACTGGATGGGATGGTGTGAAATCAGATTTCAAGTACCCGATTTCTATAAAACGTTTTCCACCAATATTCCGGAAGCTTTCTAAAGAGGAAGTTTTAAGTACACTTGAAAGGTTTAGGTCTGGTGGTGGAAGTTGAGTCTACTAGATTTTGGAGATTTTGCAAAGCTTGATATAAGGGTTGGATTGATTGTGAAGGCTGAAAGGGTTCCTGGTGCAAAAAAACTTTTACATCTTGAAATCGATTTCGGCGGCGACGTTAAAAGCTGTGTTGCAGGCCTTGCTGAATACTATAGTCATGAAGAGCTTTTGAACAAGATGGTTGCTGCTGTAATGAACTTGAAGCCTAGAAAGATGTTTGGTTTTGAAAGCCAGGTCATGCTCTTGGCTGCAATAGATAGACAGGATCCATCTAAAGTTTCACTCCTTATACCGGACAGGCCTGTTCAAGCAGGAAGCAAGGTTACATGAAATATAGAATAGACTTTCATGTGCACAGTGAAAACTCTGATGACGCTATAGGCTCCTTTCAGGAGATCTCCTATTTTGCTAGAAGAAGGAATATAGATGCTGTTGTAATAGCAGACCATGACAATTTTTCCCTGAAAGAAATTTTGGAAGTTAACGGGGTTCACCTTATTCCAGCGATAGAGTTGAGGACCCTTGTAGGCCATGTCGTCTGTGTGCTTCCAAAGAAGCACTTTAATCCAAAAGCAGCCTACCAAAATCCTGTTGAAGTGGTTCACGAGGCTGGAGGATACGCTATATGGGCTCATCCATTTGATAGAATCTTTCATAGAAGTGGGGGACAAATTTTTCCTGACGCAATAGAAGTATATAATTCTGCATCATTTCTATTCAAAAGCTCTTCTTCTAAAGCATTTTCTCTTGCAGAGAAGCTTAATCTTCCAATGGTTGCTGGAAGCGACGCTCACATTCCAGAAGATGTTGGCCTATGCTATGTTGAAGTAGAAGCTTCATCAGTTGATGAAGCTATTGAAAAGGTTTTCTGTGGGAAGGGTTTACCATATGGTAGTAGAAGACCATTAACTCATATGATTAAATTGACTGCCAAAAGGATTTTGAAGAAAATACACTAGTCCAATACCTTTATTCCCAAAAACTCGCAGTCTACACTCATGTCAGCGTAAACGTCAAAGTCAAGTTCTCTATCCTTTAAAATCTTCTGTACAGGATCCCATTCATCAAACTTTGTTTCAGTAACAGCTGCTAAAGCGTAGACCGTCAAGCTTCTTTCACCATTCGGGTAATAGCCGACCTTAATCTCTCCTTCACAGCATGTTATACCCCTGAATGTTGTAACAATTGTTGAAACATCTCCTAAAGAAATTTCTTTCCATCCTACAACATAAACTAGGGCTTCTCTAGCGTCTGAACCACTTTGCCTTCTCAGGGAAAGGGTTGCCCTTGTTGTAGCCTCTTCAGCCATTCCCGTACCCTCTCCAACACCAACACCAAGTACTGTGTTTCCTTCAGAAGCAAGCCTGTAAGTTTCTCCAGAATTTATTCCATAAATATTCTCTCTATCAAACAATTTTGAAATAAAATTTCCAATCCACTCATTTTCAAGCTCATATGCCTTGAATAGAGGTGTTTTAGGCGCCTTCTCAATAAACTCGCCGTTACCTATAACAATTACACCATCACATGCGATCTTCATCTTTCTTAAAGCTACCGCAGCCCTAAATAGTCTACTCTTTTCAAACTTGAAAGGCATAATCGAGATCCCTAAAACCCTTTTACCAGATTCTCTCAACACGTTTGCGACAATTGGCGCTGCTGAGGAGCCGAATACTCCTCCTAGGCCGGAAACTATAACAATGTTTCTAACACCATCAACTTCTTCAACCAAACTTTTTCCAACCTTATATGCTTCCAACTTAATCTTCTTCGAAGTTCTCTCAAAATTCACGTTCAATCTTATCTCTTTAACCCTATTTCCACTTAACCTCCATTCAGTATCATCTAATGCCAATAATATTCCGTCAGAAATTTTGTAAGAAATCTTTTCTAATATTCTTTTGCCTGCTGTACCGACTCCGATTATTGCAAAATCATACTTTTGCATAGCAAGCCAAGTTTAACCAATATGGGAATTAACGGTATAGGACTAAAAATTTAAACTTCCAGTAGAAAAAAATTACGTCTCAAAAACTTCGTAAAATGTCGTTTTCGGTCGTACAAGTCACTTTTCCAAGAAGAAAATGTGGCGCCGCATCTATAACCTCAACCTCTAGAAGGGTTCCAAGCTCAAAATTTTGTCTCAAAACAATATTCTTATAGTACTCGTTTCTTCCAACACTGTCTTCTCCAATTTTCTCGTCAACCAAAACTTTTCCCCTCCAACCAATCCACTTCCTGTTCCCCTCAAGCTGTAGTCTGCCTACAAGCTCGTGAGCTCTTCTACTCCTATCCTTTAAAACCCTAATATCGTATCCTCCCCCAACTTCCACATCAGTTCCAGGTCTCTTACCAAACTTTGAAAGGTTCACTATGTCTGGTCTAGTTCTCTCCAGGAAATCTAATGTTTTTACAAAATCCTCTTCCTCTTCGCCAGGATATCCTAATATAATGTCTGTTGCAAAGGTTAATTTTGGAAACACTTTTCTAAAAGATTCTATAACATGTTCAGCCTCCTCAACACTATATCTTCTTCTCATCATCTTCAAAATCCTGTTGCTTCCACTCTGTACTGGGAGGTGTAGAAATTTGAATACTTTTGGACTCCTGTATGCTTCTATCAATTGATCTAAAATTTTTAGGGTATGATGTGGGTTCATCATCCCAATTCTAACATAAAATTGTCCATTAACCTCCGTAACCTTCTTCACCAATTCTGCAAGGTTTTCTCCAGAATCTATTCCATATGCGCTTGTATCTTGTGCAGTCAACCAAAATTCCTTCGCCCCCTCCAGAACACCTCTTCTAACCTCTTCTACAATATTTTCTATTTTAAATGAAAATATTGGTCCACGAGCTAGCCTTGTGCAACAGTATCTGCATGCGTCCGCGCACCCTTCACATATCTGAATTATTCTTATAACCTCATTTTTTCTCCAAAGTTTTGGTAGAGAACTTTTATCAAGCCTCTTGTACGAAATATAGTATACTGTCTCACCCTCTAGCGTTTTATCTATAGCCTCAACTATCCTGTCAATGTTGTGTGGTCCAATTAATGATGCTCTAGGGTTTGATGCTATAGCCTTCTCTCTATCCACTACCGTCATACAGCCTGCAATAATCATCTTCTTTTCAGGATATTTTGATGCTATCTCCTTTATCCTGTTCACAATCCTATGTTCTGTTGAAGTCTTTACATAGCATGTGTTTAAAACTATCACATCAGCTAAGCTTATTTCTTCTACAATATCATGTTTTCTTGAAACCAAATTTTCCATTATTCTCGTGTCAGCCTTATTGTAGGAGCAACCGTATGTCTCAAAGTATACTTTAACCATTCCCTTAACACTTTAAAGAATATTTTAGCATGTTTAAACCTTTTCCAAGTTTCTCCAGCTGAGACACATTGTTCTAGGATGTGATGCTTTTGCTTCATCAACTCTTCCCACACTAGTATTATATGGTGCTTCTTTAACCCATTCAGGGTTCTCGTAAGCTCTATAAGCTATCTCATTCAATATTCTAGCATATTCTTCCACTTCCTCAAAATCTTCAGTTTCTGTAGGCTCTATCATTAGCGCCTCCTGAACAATTAGTGGAAAATATGTTGTTGGAGCGTGGACACCGTAGTCGAGTAAAGCCTTAGCAATATCTCTTGCAGTAACATCCTTTTCCCTGAGAACCTTTCCAACGCTCACAACAAACTCATGCTTTTTAGGCAAATTTGCACCATAGGGTGTCTCATAAAATCTTTTGTCCAAAAGAGAGAAAAGATAGTTAGAGTTCAATACTGCCCTCTCCGAAGCTTTCCTTAACCCTTCAGCACCCAACATTCTAATGTAAGCGTACGCCTTAACTAGGACACTAATATTACCATAGAATCCTCTAACCAACCCTATACTCTTAGGCCTATCATATTCTAGAAAGTATCTGGAACCATCATATTCTATAAGTGGAACTGGAAGATACTCCTCCATCCCCTTTGAAGCACATACGGGTCCAGCCCCAGGCCCTCCACCACCATGAGGTGTAGCAAAAGTCTTGTGAAGGTTCAGGTGAACGATGTCGAATCCCATGTCTCCTGGCCTAACCTTACCCAATAGCGCGTTCAAGTTTGCTCCATCATAGTAAGTATATCCTCCAACCTCCTTAACAATCTTAACAATCTCCACAATATTTTTTTCAAAGAGTCCAAGTGTGTTAGGAACTGTCAACATTATTCCAGCAGTATTCTTTCCAACTACACCCTTTAACGCTTCAACATCCACTAACCCATCCTTGTTTGAAGGCAACTTTACCACCTTAAATCCTGCCATCGCCGCACTTGCAGGATTTGTTCCGTGAGCCGAATCAGGTATAATCATCTCATTCCTTGTCTTTGTTTCCCCCCTCTCTTTTATCGCAGCCCTTATCATAAGTGCTCCAGCAAATTCTCCGTGTGCTCCAGCGGCTGGCACAAGACTTGCCCTAGATGTTCCAGTAATCTCCACTAGATAACTTGAAAGTTCGTAAAGTATCTGTAGTATTCCTTGGCAGGTTTCCTGGGGCTGAAGAGGATGTACCATCCTAAGCTTCTGGTTTAACACTATTCTTTCACAAACTTTAGGATTATATTTCATTGTACAGCTTCCGAGCGGATATGTTCCCAGATCGACGCCAAAGTTCATTTGTGAAAGTCTAATAAAATGTCTGACAACCCTTGGCTCTGGAAGATTTGGTATGTTAAGCTTATCCCTCATCATGTTTTCAGGAAATCCTCTTAACTTGAATGTTTCTATCTCACTTTCTTCTTCTGAAAGCTCTTTTAATAGTGGCTCATTCCATCTAGCCTGCCTAAACATTAAGCCATCATCTCCTTAACTGCTTCAACAAACCTTTCAATATCCCCTATGCTATGTATTTCAGTAAAACATGATAGTAGAACATTTTCTAGTTTAGGAAAACATTTTTCTAACATAAAACCAGGTATAATCTTTTTTTCTAAAAGCCTCCTACAAATTTCCTCCAAATCCTTTCCAATAAACTTTAAAGTGAACTCTTGAAAGAATTCTCCTGAAAAGTATGGTGCAACAACATCACTTACTCCCTTAAACCTCTCGCACGCATAATGTGCTCTTTCAAAAACTTCTATTGCAAGCCTTCTAAGCCCCCTTGAACCCAATATTGACAAATATGCTGTAGCAGCAACCGCCATAAGCGCCTCATTAGTGCATATGTTTGAAGTCGCCTGCTCTCTTCTAATATGCTGCTCCCTCGTCTGAAGAACCATTGTGAAAGCCCTCCTTCCACCTGAAAGGTCTGTAGTCATTCCAATAATTCTTCCAGGCATCTGTCTAATTAGAGAAGTTTCACCCTTGCACGCAAATATTCCTAAAGATGGTCCACCAAAATTTAGCCATCCTCCTAGGCTCTGACCCTCTCCAACAACAATGTCCGCTCCATAATCTCCTGGTGGCTTAATTATGCCAAGGCTTATAGGGTCAACGCCGACAACAAAAAGCCCCCCTCTATCATGCACTATTTCAGCCATGCCTTCAACATCCTTTTCTATGACTCCGAAAAAGTTTGGATTCTCAACATAAAGTGCACGCGCATCTTGCACCTTACTCTTTAAATCTTCAGGGTCCAGTCTACCACTTTCGCCATCAAACTTAACCTCTAAAACTTCACATTCTAGTGGCTCAAGATATGTTCTTATAACATTCTTTCTCTCTGGTCCAACATTTTCTCCAACAAGAATTTTTCCCCTACCCTTAACTCTTAACGCCATCCTCAAAGCTTCAGCTGCGGCTGTCGCCCAATCGTACATTGAACTGTTTGCTACATCCATTCCAGTAAGCTCACATATCATGCTCTGGTACTCGAATAATGCTTGAAGCATTCCCTGAGAAATTTCAGGCTGATATGGTGTGTAGGCAGTATAAAATTCACTTCTTGAAACTATCTCTTCTACAGGTGCTGGAACATAGTGTGGGGGTAAGCCTGCTCCAAGAAACACTAGAGCATCATCACATGACATATTCTTTTCTAAAACACTTTTAACATAAAATTCTAGGTCTCTTTCGGTTAAAGGGTGTGGGACGCTAATTTCCCTCTTAAGTTTAACCTCATCCGGTATGTCAGAATACAGTTCTTCAACATCCTTTACACCGATTTTTTCAAGAACCCTTTCAAGCTTTTCCCTGCTATAATTTTTATAAAAATTAGCCATATTTTTTCCACTCCATTAAAATGGGGGAAGAAAGTTTTAAAATTGTTTCCTTCTATTAGTTGCCGTGCAATATCAAAAAGATAGACTTGCATCAATAGTGTTAATTATTCTTTTATCTAGCATGCTGTTTGTTGGAGGATCTTTTGCAATAGACCAAACGCCTGTCGTTAAAGAGTTTGTGCACACGGTGGAGGTTAAAGATTATGGTTTAACAGTTCTAACAGACACGATATCATTTTACAATAGTATGCCATCAAAGGCTGTAATACCATCTATAGTGATAAAGTATCCTAAAGAATTTTATGATAAAATGGTTGTGGCAGAAGTTTCTGACAGCAGATTTAGTCCATCACTTTCTCTTGAAGAAAACTTTACCGTAGTAAAGTTTGTTCCAAAAGATGTTGTAGAAATAGACTCTGGTGTCGAATACAATTTTACTGCAAGACTCCTTTTGAAGAATTTCTTTTCATTCACGTCCTCAAACACTATACAGTTTATTCTACCAATATATCCTTCACTAAACCTTGACTCAAGTGCTTTATTGTCAAACATTATGGTTCCATACGGTGTTGTTCTCTCAACATCTTTAGAAAACTTCACATACACTGCACTTGTTACCAAAAACATTTACACGAGAACATTCGAGAACGTGAAGGCTGGAGAATATCTTTTTAAAAACATTTCAGCTGAAATTATGAGCGGTGCAAACATATACCTTCTAGAAGTTCCTAAAGCAGTAAGAACATTACAGTTCTTTGATGATGGAAGCATATGGATCATGGAACAGATTCAGCTAAAAAATCTTGGTAAAACAAACATAACCACGCTAACACTTAACATATTAAATGACAGAATACTTTCAGTTAAACTTGTTCACGATATAGGCCCAGAATCCGATTACGACCTCAGTCTCTATAGGCAGTTCACTTTACCACATCAGCTACACGCTAATGAAACATACACTCTTAAGATAAGGTATCCTGCACCATCCAATTTTACAAAATTTTCAGGAAACAACTATATTGTAAACATTACAGCAACCCCTCCACTTGACACTCTAGTAAGAGAGTATGTTGTTGAAGCAAAGTTTTCTCAAGGCTTTACGGTTCTTTCTGGTATACAGGTTAAAGTTTTCGAAAACGCTAACCCCTACTCTAGGGAAAACTTTTTCATAGAATATACTCCGAAGCTTTACTGGTCTGCTCCAGCATACACTCCAGCAATCATATTTATAATAGTGCTATTCGCGTTTCTTACACCATTCATTCAAAGGGAAGTGGGTGAAGAGAAAAAGTATGCTATAGAATTTAAAGATCATGTGAGGGGGAAGCTTAAGCTTATAGACTCCACAATAGAATTGTATGAAAATAGATTAAAAGGCCAAGTTCCCAAACAAAGATTCAATGTTCTTAAGCAAGAATATCTTACCACATTAACTAGAATAAACTCTAGCATAGCAAACTCTTCAGCGGACATGCTAAAAAGTGAACCTCAAAAGAAGCCTGTGATTGATAAAATATTGGCAATGGGCAGAGAAATGGACACACTTCTAAAACAACTCACAACATACTATGATCAGCTTAATGTAGGAAAAATTGATAAGAGAGAATTTGAAAAAAGAAGGTCTGAAGCTATAAAGAGGATAAATGCAATCAAACAGGGAATTGAAGATTTGATAGGAACCATTTGATTCAGATGAAATAAAATGATTAAAGTGAATTTGAATGAAGGTAAATGTAGTGGATGTGAAACATGTGTGAAAGTTTGTCCTTCAAAAGTATTTGAAGTTAGGGCTGGTAAAGTTTTTCCCTTAAACATTAAAGCATGCATCGGATGTAAAATTTGTGAAATACAGTGCCCAAACTATGCCATAAAAATTTCTTATAGCAAACAATCTTAAAGAGTGGACTATTGTTAAGAAAATTCTTCAACAGTCTCCTTAAGTATTTTCGTTAACGTTTTTGCTGCACAAACCACTTCTTCACTTATCCTGTTTCCGAAATCGAATTTTTTCGCTTCCACACCTATTATATAAAAGCTAACCTTCTTGTTTGAAAGCGACTGTATTATTGAGGCTATTGTCTCAACTGGTATGCTATGTGTTGAAATACTTACTTTCAACGGCTTTTCTGGTGAAATTTCTTGAAAAATTATTGTTCCAGCTGGAACGCCAACATGTACTGCATCAAAGAATACTACAATATCAGCATCCTTCTCAAGAATTTCATGAATATGATTTTCTGGTGTATTATAGGCTAATATAACATTATCTTTTAAACTCGTCCTCTTCAACCTTCTACCAATGTAGATGCCTACCTCATCATCTCCCCTTAACTCGTTTCCAACGCAAACGAAAACCTTTTTTAATGGTGTCCTTAAAAGCTCTCTAAATTTGCTTAAAAGTTCTTCAGCCATCCATTTTATAATAAACTTGTTCTTATAAAAACTTAATTAAGTTTAAAAACCTAATTAAATGCATGAAGATAGTTAAAGTTGAAACAGAAGCTGTTTCACTTCCTTTAGATGAGGAAGCATTCGATTCTACAGCAAAGTGGAGTGAATTCAATTTTCTCCTAATTAAAGTTTCTACTGACAACGGCATTACAGGCTTATCTGATATTGCACCATTGCATGGGAAGGAAATGGGAATATTTGAAAAGATAATATTAGATAAACTTTCTCCAAAAGTTGTGGGAGAAAACCCATATGATGTTGAAAGGATTTGGGCTAAAATGGTCGGTTTCGGCTCAGAAGCCTATGCTCTAGGCAGGTCTGGTGCAGTTGTTACAGCATCATCAGCAATAGATATAGCATTGTGGGATATAATTGGCAAATCCTTTAACACGCCACTCTACAATCTACTGGGCGGTAAACTCAAGGACTCCATAGAATTGTATGCAAGTTTTATGGGGCAACCTTCAACTGAAAGGGTAAAGGATGTTCTTTCGAAGGGGTTTAAAGGTGTTAAGGTTAAGGTTGGCTTTAACGTTAAAAGCGATATAGAATATGTTAGAATGTTGAGAAACGAGCTAGGTTTCGAGTTCAAGTTAATGGTTGACGGTAACCAAGGCTACAGCATAGAGGAAGCGAAAGCTTTTGCTGAAAGGGTAAAGGATTTTGAAATACTATGGTTTGAAGAGCCAGTAAACGTTTACAACTTTAAAGGGCTGAAGTCTCTAGCAAAGGATATCAAAATACCTTTAGCTTTAGGAGAAAACTATTACATGATAGGCGAGTTTCTTAAGGTTATGGAAGATGATATAGTTAGAGTAATACAGCCTGACATAAATCATGCTGGAGGACTAACTCAAATAAGAAAAATTTCCTCAATAGCAGAATCCTATGACATAAAACTTGCACCACACCTACATTCAATAATAGGCTTCATTGTGGGACTACATGTTCTCACAGCCACACCAAGCGGCTATATTGCTGAATATCCAGTTTACGGAAAAAGATGGATTGTAAGAGACAATAT
>JACIWG010000013.1:0-635 GCA_014361085.1 Nitrososphaeria archaeon | reverse complement strand
GAAAAATGTGTAAAAATAATTGATGGTAAAGCCAAATTCGTTGACAAATACGGGATAGGCTTAGACCAAGAAAGTTTTCTCTCACTTTGATAGTTTATTTAATCTAAACCCTTTCTTGGCCTAAATAATACATTTCCGGGTAAAGTAAGCTTATGCACACACTTTTCTACAACAACTTTACCGTTTACGATAACATATTCTATTCCATCAGGATACTGGTGTGGATTATCGTATGTTGCTCTATCAGCAACCCTTCTAATGTCAAATACGACTATGTCAGCCCAAAATCCTTCCCTGACCATGCCCCTATCTTTTAGGCCAAGCTTTTGTGCTGGAAAGGATGACATTTTTCTTATAGCATCCTCTAAAGTAAGTATCTTCTCTTCCCTAACATATTTTTTTAAAACTCTAGGGTATGTGCCATAGAATCTTGGATGAGGTTTCCCCCTTCCAAGCTCACCTTTGGGGCTGACTGACCAAGAGTCTGTAGAAAACATTGAAAGATGGTTTGAAATAACCCTTTTAACATCTTCTTCATTCATTTGGAAAACGATCATTGTAGCACACCCTTCCTCCTCAACTATAATGTCAAATAATGTCATATACTCGTCTTCTGCACCCATTAACTCTTTTAT
>JACIWG010000128.1 GCA_014361085.1 Nitrososphaeria archaeon | reverse complement strand
CTAATTCCTTGTATAGGTCATCATCGAGTACAATAGTAGTTTTTACCATATATATTGTTAAATTTTTTACCATATATAAATATTGCGATAAAATGTTATGTAAAAAATTAAAATAACAGTTATCTAACTTTCTCCTTTAATGTTGGTCAGGGCTTCAATAGGTTCTCTAGCTGCTATCGGATTATATGATGTAAATGTCGATGTTAAACCGACAACATGCTATTTACTACAATATAGTAGTAGTGGATGTAGTGCAGGCTGCCTATTCTGTCCACAAAGTTCATCCAATACATCCAGTAAAGAATTTGTTTCAAGAGTTCCTTGGCCGGCAATAGAATTAGAAACCCTTCTATATAATATAGGCTTGGGTAATTTTTCAAGAATATGCTTACAGACAATTTTGAAGAAAGATTTTGAAAAGGAAGCATGTGATATTATCAGAATATTGGATAGAGTAGGTTCAAATATTCCAATATCAGTTGGTACCACACCAGTTTCTGAAGAAACCTTGCACGAGTTTAGGTCTCTTGGTGTCGATTTTATTGGAGTCGGATTAGATGTTGCCTCAAATAGGATTTTTGATAAAATTAAAGCGCCTTTTAAGATGGAAGATTTTTGGACTTTCATCAAAAAGTGTGTAAACGTTTTCAATGAACATGTGTACGTGCATCTAATATACGGTTTGGGTGAAAATGATTCAGAGTTCGCCTATCATATGGAAAAAGTTTATGAAACTGGAGCCAATGTCGCTCTCTTTTCATTTACTCCCATAAGTGGCACAAAATTAGAGCATTTACCACAGCCTGAAATTGAAAAATATAGGCTAATGCAAATTATAAGATATTTTCTAAGCAAAGGTTACAAATTAAAAGAGATAGTCAGAGAAGATGATGGCCACATAAAATTGAAGACCAATATCAACGTTCATGAGATTAAAAGTGCTTTTCTTACAAGTGGATGTCCAGCATGTAATAGGCCATTCTATAATGAAAGGCCAACTAAAATATACAATTACCCATCACTTCCACTGGTTGATAAAGAAATTGAACTAATTAACGAACAGATTAGAAATCTTTAGACGTGAATTTGATGAATGTGACAGCATTTATTCCAGGAAAAAGGTATCCTGCAATAAGCATTACAGGAAACAATTGCATGCTTAATTGCAAATACTGTGAAAAACATTATTTAGAAGGTATGCTGTATACGCTCTCTCCAACACAATTATATCATATTGCAAAAAACCTACATTTGCAGGGTGCCAGAGGCCTACTTTTGAGTGGAGGCTTTAATAGAGAAGGCTTTCTACCGATAAAACCTTTCCTAGACGCTATAAAAATGATAAAAAACGATTTCAAAATGATTATAAGCGTACATTCTGGACTAGTTAACAAAGAGCTTTCATCAAAAATGAGAGAAAGTGGAGTTGATATTGTTGACTACCAGCTAATAATGGACCCTATTGTGGTAAAAGAAATTCAGGGCTTAAATAGGAGTCCAGAAGATTATATAAAAAGTCTAGAATATCTTGAAAAATATGGTCCACCCAACATTGTACCTCACATACCATTAGGTCTCAGATATGGTTCCATATGCAAGGAAAAGGAAGCAGTTGAAATATTAAAGGACCATAATATAGAGCTTGCTGTAATCTTAATATTTACTCCAACAAAGAACACTTCCATGGCCGCAATTAAACCGCCTAATGAAGAAAGCCTTCTAGACTTTTTCATTCACACACAAAATTTGAAAAAGGAAATTGTATTAGGATGTATGAGACCATATTCTATTAAACAAAACTTTGACGAAATTCTAATAAAAAATGGTTTGATATCAAGAATCGCTGTACCATTAAAGAAAATTATAGAAAAATATAATATGAAGATTGTTAACGCATGCTGTTCTATACCAAAAGAATATTTAACAATATTCGAAAGCTAAAACTCATATATGTTTAAAATTTTTTAAGCCATATTTTGGCCCCTTCTAACTGTATAAGGGTTGAATAGAATTGAGAATAGGTGTACCAGTGTTCTGGTTCACAGACCTACTAAATCATATAGGCAAAGGTGCTGGAGAAAGTTATCCAAAACAAGTTTTGGAGGCCGCTACACAAGGTTTCCAGCATATCGAATTAGTTCTAAACACACACTATTTTTTCCCCGATCCAAATCAACTGTTTTCAAAAGAATGTATACAGGCGCTCTTGGAACTAAAAGAGCAGTTTAAACTCACATATTCAGTGCACCTGCCCTTCTGGTCCGTAGACCCATCCTCACATATTGATGAAATTAGGAACGCTACAGTTGAAACAATGGCATGTTTGATTGAGAATGTTATAGAACTTGATCCAATCACATATGTTTTGCATGCTACAGGAGAATTTGCTGCAGAAGCTAATAAGATGAAACTGCCACCTGAACAGAAAGAGTTTCTAATAAAATTTTTTGCAAACAATTCTAGAAATTTTGTTAAACAACTGGTTAAAAATCTCTCCGAACTTGGAGTTTCATCAAAAAAGCTTGCACTAGAATCTGTAAAATTCCCCTTCAAATTTTCTATTGAAATGGCTGAAGAATTTGACACATCATTATGTATTGATGTCGGCCATATTCTTGCAGGCTACACCACTGATGTCAATATAAAAGAAGCTTTCCAGCTTTCAAAGGACAGGATAAGTGAAATTCACATACATGATGTAGTAAAAAGAATGGATGATGGAAAATTGTTCATAAAAGATCATATGCCACTAGGCTCAGGTATACTTGACACAAAAGAGGTTTTCGGTCTACTAAAAGAGGCAAAATTTTGCGGTCCACTTGTACTCGAACTCAAATTCGAGGACGCAGTAAGTTCAAAGAAACTTATAATCTGAACAAGAAAATATAATAGATGTTATCTGAACCAATTTTCTTTAAAAGATTATTAAGTGCATATAAATATATTTTATAGAAGGTAAGGATTATTTTGGATATGTTTTGCCCAAAATGTGGTGCTAAAGTTTCTGAAGAAGACAATTATTGTCACAAATGTGGTTCACCATTAAAAAAGACGGTTTCATCCTCACATGTGCCTGAGCTTGGAATTAATATAATAACAAGGGATAACTCTCTACAAGAATATTGGATAAAAAGATGTATAGCATACGTGATAGACTCAATAATTGTAAGCTGTATAGTGTTTATCCTAGGACTTCTTTTCTTTCTTCCTCAAATTATTTTCGAAGGTAGACTTCCATCATTTGACATTATCTTCCCTATAGGTTTCCTTTCCCTAATATACTTCACCTTACTCGAATACGCTTACGGTTGCACGTTCGGTAAAAAGTTAATGAACTTTAAGATCGAGTCCGAAGAAAAGAAAACCTTTCTAAATACATTTATAAGAAATTTGAGCAAAATCTTTTGGATACTTCTTCTTCTCGATGTTGTTGGAGGTCTTATCACTCCAGGAGATCCAACACAAAAGTATAGTGATAGGCTAGTAAAGATGCATGTTAAAAGCGAATATTCCCCAACTTTTAGAAAATCGAATAGTGATGAGGAGGTAAAGTAGTTTGCCCACAAAAAGCAGTCTTTCAAAAAGTTTTAGAAGAGATCCATTAAAAAATGTTCCACTAGGCATATTTTTAATCGCATTATCCTTAACCTTTGTATTAAACCCAGATCTTCCATCAAATATTATAGAATATTTCAAAAGTTTTGAAACATATAATAAGTTTGTTCAACCTCCACCTGAAATACTTTTGCCAGTAGCCAATTTCTCTATATACTTGGGTATAGGCCTAATATTATTGTTTGTTTTTCGTCTGGTCTCGAAAGTTGCTGTCTGGGCTGCCCCTGAAAACCTTTCAGAAGGGGTATTCTTTGTAATCTTGAATCGTCTGATAATAGATTTTGTAGAGGAAGGTGATAATTTTATCATACTAGTTTCACTATGTTTAATAGTATTGGGTATAACAATTACTATTGGCGAACTAGTTGGATACGCAATAAGACGTTACTTACGTGTATAATAGGGGCATATTTTTTGGAATCAGAAATTGAAAAAATTTTGCTTAATATGTTGGAACCATGGTACATTTCTTTAAATGATGCTGAAAACGCTCAAATGAATGTTCTAAGAAGCCTTTTAGAACATTATAGTAAAACAGAATATGG
>JACIWG010000127.1 GCA_014361085.1 Nitrososphaeria archaeon | reverse complement strand
ATTGTAATAGTTTACTTCCTCTAATACTTTTTCAACAACCTCTAATATAATCTTCCTTCCTATCAATTTATTCTGTAAAAGTTTGTCAATATTTTTTATGATCATTTTTGACGTTAATATTAGATAAAGATTTGACAATAAAGCTTACGGTTTAAAATGTAGAGAATATTAACTATATTGGATTTCTATAACTTTCTCCCGCATACTTTGCTACTGAACCAAGCTCCTCCTCAATTCTTAAAAGCTGATTGAACTGTGCAACACGCTCACTTCTAACAGGTGCACCGTTCTTAATTTGGCCAGAGTTTATGGCTACTGCAAGTTCAGCGAGCCAAACGTCTTCTGTCTGGGCAGACCTTTCTGAAACTAGAACACTATATCCATTCCTGTAAGCGAATTCAGCGGTATCAAGGGCTTCTGAAAGGGTTCCAATCTGGTTAACTTTAAGCAATATCGTGTTCGCGGCACCATATTTTATGCCAATTTTCAAACGTCTAATGTTTGATGAAAATAGGTCGTCTCCTACAATTTGAACATTACTAAGTTTTCTCGTAATTTCTGCAAATCCTTCGAAGTCGTCTTCATGAAATGGGTCTTCTATTGAGGCTAGTGGAAACTTTCTAGCCAACTCTATATAGATTTCCATAAGCTCATTTTTGTCTAATTCCTTACCTCTAAATTTGTATTTTCCAGACTCATAATTATAAAGGTGAGTTGCCGCAGCATCTAGGGCTAGAACAAATTTTCCTCCATAACCTTGAGATTCTATTGCACTTAATATGGCTTCGAAAACAACTTCCGGATCACTGACTCCAGGAGGTGAAAGTGAGCCTTCATCTCCAACGTTGAGAGAATATTTTCCAAACTTTTTAGACAATATTTCAGCCAGAAAATGGTAGACTTCACATCCCATCTGCATGGCTTCAGAAAAACTTTTTGCACCCACAGGCATAGCATTAAATTCCTGGAAGTCGAGGTCTGTTGCAGCTAATTTTCCACCGCATACGTAAAGGAACATTGGAACAGGTAATATGCGAGCGTTTGATCCACCAATATACTTGTATAATGGAATATTTAGGCTGTTTGCCGCAGCTTTTGCTATCGCCAAAGATGTTGCAGTCAAAACGTTTCCACCAAGCTTTGACTTATCTTCTGTACCATCATATTCGATGAGAATCTGGTCTATTTCTCTTTGAAAGCGGACATCTTTTCCCTTTAAAAGATTAGCTACTATTTCATTAACTATCTTTACAGCCTTCTGTACACCTTGACCATGATATCTTTTTGAACCATCCCGAATTTCTGTAGCCTCATACTTTCCCCTAGAACGGCCTGCTGGAGCAGAAGCGCGACCTATTATCCCATCTTCTGTTACAACATCCACCTCTAAAGTTGGATTGCCTCTACTATCTAGTATTTCCCTACCTCTAACATTTTTTATCAAAAAACATTTTCCCATATAAGTCGCATATATGCTAAGACAAATATTATTTAAACTTCATTATAGATAAGATTATATATTGTTGCTGTTGAAAAAGTATGGGAGAAGTTGAAGAAGAAGATTCTGGCACCAGCACTTGCACCCTCGGTAGGTGAATGGAGTGAGAAACCAGACCCTATAGAACTTAAGAGACTAAGTGAAAAATTGATGGAATATGCTGAAGTCCAAGTCTATCAGCCAAAGGATTCAAGGGAATGGTTAGAAAAAATTTCTGATGTAAACATTTTGGCTGGAGGACCTAAGGTTGATAAAGAGTTTTTGGACAATGCTAGAAGACTTGAGCTAATACAAGGTTTTGGCATTGGCTATGATCACATAGATGTAGAGGAATGCAGTAGGAGAGGAATTATAGTTTGTAATGTTGGAGAAATATATTCTGAGCCTGTAGCACAACATGCATTGGCCCTAATGTTAGACCTTTCCAAGAAGATCACTTTAGCTGACAAGGCTGTCAGGGACGGTAGTTGGAGGAAAATGGATTGGATGGGAATTCAACTTTGGGAAAAGACTTTGGGAATAATAGGATTAGGTAACATTGGTGGAAGAATCGCGTTAAAGAGTAGACTAGCATTTAACATGAAAATATTGGCTTACGACCCATATGTTTTGCCTGCAAGGGCACAGCTTTATGGTGCAAAGTTAGTGAGCTTAGATGAGCTTCTCAGGGAATCAGATTTTGTAGTTGTAAGTGTTCCATTAACTAGCGGGACAAGGAAGATGATTGGTAAAAGGGAGCTCACATTGATGAAAAGAAGCGCTTATCTAATAAACATATGCAGGGGAGCTGTAGTTGACACTGAAGCCTTAATCTGGGCGTTGGAAAACAATGTTATAGCAGGCGCTGGACTTGATGTTACAGAACCTGAACCCTTGCAAGAAGATAATCCTCTTTTGAAAATGGATAATGTTATACTGTCACCTCATATTGCATCATCAACAAAAGAGGCTGTGTACGAAACATATAGGTCCGCTGTAGAAAATATAGTAAGGTACTTGATGGGAGAAAAACCTTACTGGATTGTCAACTCAGAAACATTGTATATGAGACATGAATTGAAAACTAATTCTTATTAAATGGCTGTTCAAACATACTATGTATGCAGAAGGTTTCATTAGATGAGTTGACAAGAGAGGAATTTAAAAATATTCTAAATTTTGTTAAAGCTGCAGTAATACCTTTAGGAAGTATAGAACAGCATGGGCCACATCTCCCAATGAAACATGATCTGGCAACAGTTCTATATGTTGCAAGAAAGGCGGTGGAAAAGGTCTTTCCAAAGATTATTCTGGTACCACCACCATTAAACATTGGCATATCACCTCATCATATGAGTTGGCCTGGAACCTTAACCGTCTCAAGCGAAACATTCATGAACGTGGTCTTTGATACTTGCAAAAGTTTAAGAAGACATGGAATTGATAAGATAATATTGTTAAATGGACATGGTGGAAACATTCCGGCAATACGTCTAGTAGGCTATAGGATAAAGGATGAATTAAATATGAAGGTTGCAGCATTATCATACTGGGACCTAATACCTAAAAACTTCTTAGAGAAGATTCTTACAGAAGATTGTCCAGGACATGCTGGAGAGTTTGAAACATCAATTGCCTTTATCATACACCCCGAACTTGTTAGAAAGGATTTTATCTTTAGAGCAGGAAGTAGGCCAAAGTATTTGGAGCACATGATATTGAATCAAGAGGAAATTTATCCTGCTGGTGTAGACCTTGACCCTAGCCTGGCAAGTAGGGAAAAAGGTGAAAGGCTCTTAGAAATTATAGTAGGAGAGTTAGAGAAATATTTTCTAAAATTTATTGAAGCATAATCATATTACGGACATTTTGTTGGCAAAATTTTTGTGCCAACATCAGCACCGTCAAGTATTTCTTTAATAACGTTAGGACGTTTCCCGTTAGCTATAACAACAGGTATTCCTGTTTCGGCAACAATCTTTGCAGCTTCAAGCTTAGACTTCATTCCACCTCTACCAAGTGCACCTTGGCCTTTAGCGAACTTGATTACAGAACTGTTTAAGACCCTGATTTCTTTTACAAGCCTTTTACTGCCATCAGGGGCAGTTTCATAGTATCCGTCTACGTCACTTAAAATTATCAGCATTTTACTCTTAACCTTAGAAGCGATTATTGCTGAAAGCCTATCGTTGTCTCCGAACCTTACATCATCTGGCACATATGGGTTTACTGGAAGAAGTTCTCTGACAGAGACAGCGTCATTTTCATTAACTATAGGGACAACATTGCGTTTAAGTAAAGCATTCATTGTACGCCAAACATTCTTGTATGCAATCTTGTTCGCCAAATCCTCTTCTGTTAAAAGTATCTGTGCAGTCACAACACCCCTTTCCTTAAAATATTTCTCGTATAAGCTCATGAGATAAGGTTGACCAATTGAGGCGCAAACCTGCTTATCAGTTAACCTTAGCTTTTGAGGGGTAGTATTAAGCCCAAGCACAGTTATACCAGAAAGTATGGCTCCAGATGAAACCAGAATAAACCTTCTCTTTTCATCAATTAGGTCACATATTTGGTGGGAGATGCTTTTGATAGCTTCTTCGCTTATCCCCTTACCGTCAGAGAGTACTGAAGTGCCAACCATGACAACATATATGTCCACGTTCATCGCCTCAGTCTCTTTAAATTC
>JACIWG010000126.1 GCA_014361085.1 Nitrososphaeria archaeon | reverse complement strand
AAAAGTATAAGAAACTTTTTGAATTATATAAAAGTCTCTACTTGAGCTTAAAAGATAAGTTTTACACATTAAGCCAAATATAACTAATCAAATATTTTCAAAAAATTAATCTTTTTTCCCCTAAAACAATAAAATTTATAAAGTAGTCTTATCGCCTCAAAAGTAAACTTATGAGCGGTGAATTGCAGGAAATTCTATTATGGAAACGTAGGATGTGGTATATTAACATAATTACATTGCTCTTCTCAATACTTTTTCAAGGTGTTTCAACAATATTGAGCCAGTATGCGGTAATAAAATTTGATGCAAGCCCTGTACAAGTCGGGATAGTTTGGTCAGTGTTCTATCTCATATCTATTGTGACTAGGCCTTTGGCTGGATTAGCTTTTGACCGAGGATATAGGTTCAGGTTATTGATTCTGGGCTCAATAACATTCTTTATATCATCCTTCATTTACTTGTTCTCTTCTAATATTATACATCTTATTATAGCCAGACTTTTGCAGGGCTTAAGTCAAGGAGTTTTTATGACTGCATCATTTTCTCTTGTAGCATATGAGGCATCAGAGCATATGAAATATTTTGAGGAAAGCATTGCTTGGAGAAGCACAATGTTAGGTTTGGGTATAATTATAGGTCCAGCTTTAGGCGGTTATCTGATATCATTTTATGGCTTCAGCAAAACCTTCATTTTCATGATACTTTTGGCTTCAATAATTCCAGCTATCGTATACTATACTGCAAAATCGACTAATGTTGAGGAAAAGCTTCTAAGCTTCAGTTTAAAGATTCATTTTGGCTCAGCTTTGAAAAATGATCTTAAGATTATTGTAAAAAACTTTATTGAATTGATGCATATAGAAAGTTTTAAAGCAGCAATCTTTTCCCTAATATTTTACACCTTAGGATATGTTACAATAACATCACTTTTTCCAGCATATTATGCTACATTATTTGGAAAGGATGCTGGAATTATTGTTGGAAATTGTCTAGCATTAATTGGAATATCAAGTATAGTTCCAAGAATATTTACGGGAAAGATTTCAAAACATGTTAGTGTAAAGAAGATAGCTGCAGTAGGACTTTTTGTGCTAGCTATTTCACTTGCACTTATAGGTGTATACTCTTTCCCGCCAACTGTATACCTATTCTGTTTTTCTGCAGGTTTAGGTCTAGGATTTGTTATACCAAGCCTCCAGATCATGGCCTTAATCCACACGGGAAATTCGAAAAAGGGTATAGCGACAGGATTTTATATAATAGGATTTGATCTATCTAACCTCATTTCGCCAATAGTCTTTGGAGGCTTAGGAAATATTTTCGGATACAAGTTTATAGTTGAAATAACATTTCTACCAGTTCTAATTGCCTTAATATATCTTGCTTTAAAAAAATTTTAGAAGATAATATTTTATAATGACGGAACGTAGGTGTAGCATATGTATCATCCTTCACGAATATTAAACTATGAAAAACTTTCTTCTCACGGAAATATTGAGGGGCGTAAAATTGTTCTAGAAATCCTTGAAGCGGGATTGAAGGCCGCTGACCCCTACTATAACATTCTAAAGCTTGTTAGAAGAATTGACAACAAGCTTATAATTGGATGCAGGGAATTTGAGCCGCCAGGTGATCCGAAAAGTGGAGACCTTATAATAGAACTGGATAAGGTTGGCTCAATATATGTTGTGGGTGCAGCAAAAGGTGTGCAGTCAGCTGCAAAAGCACTTGAAGACATTTTAGGCGATAGGCTAACAGATGGACATGTTATAGCAAAAAAGGGTGATGAAAAGATATTGAATAGAATAAAGGTGACTTTTGGAGCGCATCCTGTTCCAGACGAAGACTGTGTGAAGGGTGCTCAAGCAATATACGAGATAGCTAAAAAGGTTAGAAAAGGTGATGTTGTCTTCACCTTAAGTGGAAACGGTGGCTCATCACTTCTAACACTACCTCTTCCAGGAATATCTGTTGAAGACGTGCGTGAACTAACTTACATGATGCAGGTGGAAAGAGGTGTTCCAACAGAAGACTTGAATATTATAAGAAACCATATCGACCTTCTTAAGGTTGGAAGAATGTCCATACTAATGAAGGACGCTCTACAGATACACATACTTTTATGGGATGCAGGAGACCCCCTTCCATCAAAAACAGGATTGTCAAGTTACGATAGACTGCTAACACAAAATCGTTGGCTACACGCCCTACCAGACTCTACCACATTCAAGGACGCATACAATGTGCTCAAGAAATGGGATGTCTTAGATAAAATTCCACAATCCATTAGAAGGCATATTGAAGAAGCAGACCCAAAATATGAGACACCAAAGATAGACGATTTTAAGGACATAAACTTTAGAGTATTCGGGGTACTGCCTCGAAGAGGCCCCATTATTGAAGCAAGCAAGAAGGCTGAAGCTCTAGGTTATACACCAATAATATTAACAGAATGGCTTCAGGCTGAAGCTAGAGAGGCTGGAAAGGTTATAGCATGCATCGCCAAAAACATAGAATTTTCAGAAAAACCATTTAAACCTCCATGTGTGCTGTTAACGACAGGAGAGCTTATCGTTACAGTAGGAAACAGTAGGGGTGTTGGTGGAAGAAACCAGGAGTTCACACTTTCAGCAGCCTTCCAAATTAGGGGAAGCAAGAAGGTTGTTATAGGTGCAGTAGACACAGATGGAACTGATGGTCCTGGAACACAGTTTGTTAAAGAATATGGACAAATACCTTGTCTAGCAGGAGGCTTAGTTGACGGGTATACAGCTGAAGAAGCTGAAAAAAGAGGTATAAACATATTCGAGGAGCTAAAAAATCATAATTCGACAATACCCTTGCTAAAATTAGATGATGGTATAATAACAACTCAAGGTGTAAGTTTAGGAGACTTGGGAGTAACACTTATATTAAAATAGGATTAGAAGATTGGTTGGTGAAATAATGAGTACACGCATAAAAAGTGTTTATGCAAGAGAAATAATTTCCATGAGAGGTCATCCTGGTATAGAAACAACTGTAGAACTTGAGGATGGTTCAAAGGGGACAGCAATCGTTACGGCAGGCGTATCTGTTGGAGAAAATGAAGTCTTCTTCATACATGATGGTGGCCAAAGGTTTAAGGGTTTAGGCTTAAAGAAGGCTGTAGAAATTGTTAACACAATATTAGGACCTGCTGTAAAAGGCATGGATGCAACAAACCAAAATGCAGTAGACGACCTCATGATAAAGCTTGATGGAACACCAAACAAGTCCAAGTTAGGCGGAAACTCTATAGCAAGTGTTTCCGCAGCAGTATTGAAGGCGGCAGCAAACAGCCTAAAAATACCATTATACCAACACATAGGAGGTGTATACGCACGAGTTCTACCAGTTCCAGGAGTGATCTCGTTCGTTGGACAGGACAGGTATGGTGGAGGAGAAAGGTCAGGCGACAAGCCAAGCTACTCCTTCCTAGCATATGGTTTCAAAAGCTTTTCAGAAGCATCATACGCATGCTGGGAAATCAGAAACGAGTTCCTAAAGATAGTTAAGGAAAGACTAGGATTCAGAACACATCCAACACCATACTCTCATCTTGTCATAACACAGCATCCAAAAATATCACATGACGAACAATTGTGGCAGATGATGATGGACGCAGTAGAAAACCTAGGATATAAAAACAGGGTAGGCTTCCAAGTTGATGTCGCAGCAACAACATACTTTGACAAGAAAAAGAACAAATTCATAGGCCTATTTTCAAGAGAGGAAAAAACAAAAGAAGACTTAATAGAATTATACAAAAAGATGGTGAAAGACTATCCATTCATAGTCATAGAAGACCCCCTAGAAGAAAATGATGTAGAAGGGCATGCACTCTTAACAAAAGAATTGGGAATACAGATAGTAGGAGACGACTTCTTCACAACCAACATAGAAAGAGTTAAAAGAGGAATCGAAGCAAAAGCCTGTAACGCTGTACTATTAAAAGTTAATCAGATTGGAACAATAACAGAAGCACTAGAAATGGTCGAATACGCATACAGACACGGGTATGCAGTAATGCCATGCAGTAGCAGAGGAGAAGGTGCAGACATAGCAGACTACGCAGTAGGACTAAACACTGGACAAATGAGAGAAGGAGGCATAGATGACACAGCAAACAGGCTCCTAAAAATTGAGGAACAGCTGGGAAACAAGGCCAAATTCTTGGGTAAAAATGCTTATAAATTAAAGTTTACATAA
>JACIWG010000125.1 GCA_014361085.1 Nitrososphaeria archaeon | reverse complement strand
GCTATCCTTGCCGCTTGTTTTGAAATATCAAGAAGAATACAATCTCAGCCCGAAACTCGTAAGGTAATTTTCAAAAAATCTGAAGATGTCGCAAAGTATTACATACCATTAATAGGTAGCCTCAAAAAAGAGGTTTTTAGAGTAGCTCTTTTAGATGGAGCAAATAAACTTATCAAAGATATAACCGTTTCTGAAGGAACCTTAAATACAAGTATTGTTCACCCAAGAGAAGTATTCAGAGATGCATTAATTGAAGCAACAGCAGGAATTGTCCTTGTTCATAATCATCCCAGTGGCGATCCTACACCAAGTGAAGATGATATAAAAATCACAAGACAACTTCTTGAAGCTAGTAAAATTTTTGGAATAAAAATTTTTGATCATGTAATTGTTAGTTCAAATGGATTTAAAAGCCTTGCAGATGAAGGCATATTATAAACTGGAGGAAAAATATGGCTGAATATGTAAAACCAAAAGAAACTCTGCTCGGAGTTGACCTTGAAATCCAAGAAGGAAAAATAAAAGACTTCCTTACTGGGACATGGATAAGGCATACTCCTGAAGAAGAAGTAAGGCAGATAATGTTAAGAAGACTTATTCTTGAATATGGATATCCAAAAGACTGTATTCAAACAGAATTTAACATTCAGAAAGGAAGTAAAAGAATTGGACCTGCCGACATTGTAGTTTTTAGAGATTCAAAGAAAAAGATTCAGGAGAATATTTGGATAATTGTTGAGACTAAAAGAAAGGATAGAACGGACGGAATAGATCAACTCAAAAGTTATCTTTCTCCATGTAAAGGAGCAAAGTTTGGCGTATGGTTCAACGGTTCAGATATAGCCTACCTTGAAGTGCTTGATAGACCTCCCTATTTTAAAGAAGTTTTTAAAATCCCAAAATATGGTGAGACTACAATACACCTTCCTTTAAAGAAAGATTTAAAACCAGCACCAGAATTAAAAAGTGTCTTTGAAACCTGCCACAATTACATCTATGCTAATGAGGGTTTACTTAAAGAAAAAGTATTTAATGAAGTCCTTAAACTTATTTTTATAAAAATGGTGGATGAGAAAAGTGCCAATCCTCAATGTGAATTTGGTATAACTCGAGAAGAAGAAGAACAAATAAGAGAAGGTAAAGATAGTCCATTTATTAAAAGAATACTTAACTTGTTTGAAAGAGTAAAAACAGAATATAAAGATGTTTTTGATCCTCATGAACAAATCAATCTTAAGCCTATAACTCTTGCCTTTGTAGTCAGTCAGCTACAGGATTATAGTCTTATCAAAACACCAGCAGATATAAAAGGAACCGCTTTCCAAACATTTGTATATGCCCATCAGCGAGGAGAAAGAGGAGAATTCTTTACACCTTATCCTATTGTTGAGCTTGCTGTTAAAATGCTTGACCCTAAAGATTACGAATTAGTCCTTGATCCTGCTTGTGGTTCAGGAGGATTTCTTATTCAGGCTATGAAACATGTATGGGATACAATTGATAAAAACAGACCTGACTTAGAAGAAAAGACAAGACTGGATATGAAAGTCAGATACGCTCATACTTACATAAGAGGAATTGATATAAATCCTGACCTTGCTAAGGTGGCAAAAATGCATATGGTTCTTTATGATGATGGACATACAGGAATATTTGCTGAGAATGCCCTTGAGGAGTTTTCCCGGATTGAAGAAACAACGAGAGGACCAAGCCAAATTACAAAAGAATGTGCAGATATTGTAATGACTAATCCACCTTTTGGAAGTAAAGGTAAAATCACTGATAAAAGAATTCTTAGACAATTTGAACTTGGGTATAAATGGAAATATGATAAGAAATCTGGAAAATGGATAAAGACAGACCAGCTTCAAAACGGACAAACTCCAGAAATACTATTTATTGAGCGTTGTCTTCAATTTCTTAAAGATGGTGGAAGAATGGCAATAGTTTTACCGGATGGAATATTGAATAATGCTTCACTTGGCTATGTAAGAGAATTTATTCAACAAAAAGCAAGAATACTTGCTGTAGTGTCCATGCCAGTAGGAACATTTATGCACGCAGGAGTTAATCCTAAAACCAGCATTCTATTCTTACAGAAACTTAATCCAAAAGAACTTAAAAAATTGAAATCTCAGAACTATCCGATTTTTATGGCAGTAATAGAAAAAGTAGGATATGATCTTAATTCAAAAACTCCGAAGATTCTTTATAAGAAGGACAACCGAGGTAATATAATCCGCGATGACAATGGCGAACCGATTATTGACACTGATGTTCCAGAAGTTATAGAAGCATTTGAAGAATTTAAAAGAAAGCATACTTTAGGTTTTTAAAAGGAGAATATCATGATTATTTCTGAAATAAAATACAGCCAAATGAACAAAAGATTAAGATTTGATGCTGAACACTATCAGCCTCTTTTTCTTAAGACCGAGGAAATACTTAAAAAAGTAAAGAGTGTCCCTTTAAGAGAAATAGCTAGCTTTTCAAAACTTAGAAAAAATCCTGAACAAGAACCTGAAAAGGAATTTAAATATATAGATATTAGCAATGTGAACATTTTTACAGGAGAAATCAAAGTTCAGATTCTTAAAGGATACGAAGCCCCTACAAGAGCAAGAAAAGTTGTCAGAAAAGACGATATAATCCTCTCCACTGTAAGACCAAATAGAAATGCAGTAGCCATAATACCTGAAGAATTAGATAATGAAATGTGTTCTACCGGTTTTGCAGTAATTAAGGCAAAGAAAGTATTACCCCACTATTTATTTGCATTTCTCAAAACAAAATATGCAATAAACCAACTTATAAGATTTACTATGGCTTCTATGTATCCTGCTGTTTCAGAGGAAGATATAGGGGATGTTTTAGTTTATGTTCCTCCACCATCTTTTCAGGAAAAGATAAGAGATTTAATACTAAAAGCAAAAGGAAAAGAAAGCTTGGCAGAGCAAAAATATAAAGAAGCAAAATTGTTGCTAAATAACTATTTGGGTATAAAAAGCTATAATTTTAAATGGGAAAAGATTTATGTAATTCCTTATTCAGAAATAATAGATCATAAAAGATGTGATTCCATATTTCACAATCCATTTTTTAATGAGATAGAATATCTAACTTACCAAGGAGCAAAAAAAGGATTATATCAACTCCTGCCGTTGTCTAAAATAGGTGTACTATCAAAGGGTATAGAAGTTGGTTCTGATGAATATGTTGACAAAGGAATTCTTTTTCTAAGGGTGTCAAATATTACTGAGACTGAAATTGTTATTACTGATAGTGCTGAATACATAAGACCTTCTCTATTTGAGCAACTTAAGGATAAATATCAACCTTCACCAGATGAAGTATTATTTACAAAAGACGCAACTATTGGAATTGCTTTTGTAGTCCAAGACGATTTTAATGAGTTCATTGTTAGTGGGGGTATTGTAAGAATTAAATCTGAAAAAGTGAATCCATATTATTTAGCTATTGCTTTAAATTCAATAATTTGTAGAAGTCAGGCAGAAAGATATTCAATAGGTGCCGTAATAAAACACCTTTCTTTCTCTAATCTTAAAAATATACTTATTCCTGTAATAGAAGAAAAAAAGCAAGAAGAGGTAGCCAAGCTTGTTGAAGAATCCTTACGACTTAAAAAAGAAGCTAAAGAAACTTTAAAAGGAGCTATCCAGCAAATAGAAAATTTAATTCATAGAGAATAATCATGCGATGTGCAATTTATATAAGAGTTTCCACAGAAGAACAGGCAAATAAAGAAATAAGTTCTCTTGATGCCCAGCAAGATTTGCTTGAGAGTTATATCAAAAACCACAATTACCAACTTGTAGCCATTTACAGGGAAGAAGGTCTATCTGGAACAAATATCAAAAATCGTCCTCAATTAAAGCAACTTCTTTTGGATGCTAAATTGAGGAAATTTGACATAATGCTTGTTACAGACCTTGATCGTATAAGCAGAAACTTAAGAGATTTTCTTAACATCTGGCAGGTATTTAAAGAAAACGGAATTAAATTCATTGCTATAAATCAAAACATTGATACATCTACTATCGTGGGAGAGGCACTTGTTCAACAGTTAATGGTTTTTGCTGAACTTGAGAGCAAAATGAATAAACAAAGAGCAGAACAAAAAAGAAAATTTGAAATTACAAAAAAGGGTAAATGGTATGGTGGAACTGTTCCAATTGGCTTTGATTATGATAGAAAGGCTAAGAAACTCATTCCTAACAAGAA
>JACIWG010000124.1 GCA_014361085.1 Nitrososphaeria archaeon | reverse complement strand
ATCTAAAATTCATTTTCTGGATTCATGATATTGCCATTGTACGTAAAGAATGGCAAAGTTATGTTGATAGTTTTCCGTTAACGCTATTACTTTACAAGAATCAAAGAATTGAATATGTTACGATAAGCTATTATCGACTTAGACAATTGCAAAAATTGTCTCAACAATTTTCACTTAAAAATATTCATGTAGTACCCAATGGAGTTTATGCAGAGGATTATCTGAGATTTGATCAACATACGAAAGAATTAATGAATAAATTGGATATAAAGTATCGTGACCTTGTAATATTAATTCCTGTCAGAGTCACACCTAGAAAAAATCTAGAATTTGCCCTAGACATAATATACGAGTTGAAGAGGCTTTTATATGGAGAACGAAATGTAAAGGTTTTGATTACAGGTCCGCCAGACCATCAAGCTATAACCATGGGAGTCGCATACTTAAAATATCTTGACATAAAAATAAAAGAGCTTGGGCTGGAAGATAATATCTGTTTTTGTCATGAATTTATTGATTATAAACGTTCCTTTGTAGAAGGAAGGATAGTCAAATGGAATATTGCGGACGCCTATACAATATCTGACCTAGTTCTTGTACCAAGTAAGGAGGAAGGTTTTGGGTTGCCTTTGATAGAGGCTGGTGCAGCTAGGAAAATGGTATTTGCCTCAAAAATTCCTCCGTTTGAGGAACTTATTGAACAAGGTATAAGTGGGCATCTATTTGATTTGGATGAATCGCCAAAGGATGTTGCCTACATGATTTTTAAAGAGTTCGATTTGCAGGCGTTTGATACTAACGTCTTAAATGTTGTTAAAAATATTGCCTACAAAATCTATAAAATGCTATTGATGGACTTTGTTGAACCTAGTTTTGGTAGTATTGCAAAAAACATGCTTTTCGAAATGTACAAGATGCTTGTAATGAATATTGTGGACCCGAACTTTAATAGTGTTATGGATAACTTTAGATGGAATATTATATTAAGAAAAAAGCTTTTACCCTTGCTTTGAAACTATATTATCTCATTAAGGATTAAGAGTATAACATTAGTTTCCTTACCTTACTTTTTAAAATACATATTATTTATAGTTCATCAGCAACCCTTCTATATTCCTGCAATATTTCAGAATAGCTTATAGGTTCAACTCCTGTTATTGTATAGTTAATTACGAATCCCTCTATTCCAATCTTTTTCAAAATTCTTAGGTCTTCTGGTTCAATATATTTTTGTGATGGTACTATGACAGGCTTTGAAGTTCTTCTTGTAATAAGTGCATAGGTTGTTATGTCTAAAAGTGTTAATGGTAATCTGAAAACCTGTGGAGAAATTATTGCAGCCTCTATTGCACTAACCCTGCCATCGTGCGCTAATATTTCAACCTGCTCAAGCACATACCCGCTTCCTACAGAAATGATCTTGCAAACTCTCTCATCATTGTATATGAATGATGGCATATGGTGCGCCATCATCTTAACATAATCTATTCCTGTTGAAACAATCTTCTCCCACTCTTCTCTTCTTATCATTGGAGCATCCCCTATCCTTACACCTACAGGAATCTTTACTGAGCTGATTATTTCTGAAATCGCATGCTCCTCCAAGTCTATTGTACCATATCTTACGCCGGTCCCGCTTTCTTCAAAGTTCAAGTTTAATTCTATAGCGTCAGCACCACCTTCCTCTGAAGCTGAGGCAAGCTGAAGACTATTAGTGTATAGGTTAGATATTATTGTAAACTTTCTTTTCAAGATATCCGCTATTCTGCCCAAAGCCTTTTGCCTCGCCAATAAAATTATTACCTACTCATTCTTAAATATTGTCCAAAAAATATTGGCATGAATACTATACTATAGTCTTATCGTATAGGCTGTAGTCTGGTTCAGCTTTAGCGCCGGCCAATATTCTTGTTATAACCTCCAACGCACCCTTCTTGTGTAGCATCCTATTATTGTTTCCACAATGGTACGAGTACGTGCATCTTGGGCATCCACTTTCACTTTCACATGGACATTCTTCTAGAATCTTCTGTCCTCTAGAGAAGGCCTTCTCTATTCTATCAAACAATAGTTTTGATGCACCATTTCCACCTTCAGTGCCATCGTACACGTATATCATTCCAGTCACGCCGACCGAAACTCCTCCCATCTCATTTGACGCTCCTCCTGTAATCATGTTAGAACCCTCTATAATAACATGTTCTGTCGCATGAAAGCTGCTTGCAAGAAGTTCGTCAACTCTTCCACCTTCATCTAAAACCTTCTTTAGCATATCCTTTGGCTCGGGCGCTCTAAAGGCGAATCCTTTTGTCTCAAAACAGTATTCGACTGGACTTTCAAGGTTAATGGTTTCCCCCCTCTCCTCACTCTCCCCTATCTTGAACTGCATGTAGCCTGTTACAATTTTAACAATCTTTAGGTCACAGAAGGCAACCTTTATTCCGAAAACATTCTTAACCTCATTAACTTTCTCTACAGTAGGCTCTACTGTTATCAATGGCTTTGTATAATATGGGTGGTCTTGTGGAAGTTTCTCCACCTCCGCAACCCACTTTTCTCCCAAAATCTTTAGCTCCTTACATCTATAATTTTCTCCACCATGCATGTATATTGCATTGGGATGCAGCTCTCCTATACCAACAGAAGTTTCTCTGAAACCAATATTTTTTCCCTCACAATATATTTCGATAACTTTTCCAGCCCCTCTTATCCCCGTATCTAGTGCCTTCAACCTACCCAATTTTGTCGGATAAACCTTATTTCTAGAATAGGATGCCAGTTTATCTGAAACAAGCTTGTCAACTACCTGTTCATCATAAAGTTCTTCATCAAAACTTAATGGTTTATCACATATTGCGCATAAAATCTGCCTCTCTCTAACTATAGGGTTCATGGGGTCAGTGTAGCATGCTGAAACGTCTTTGAAATAGTCTTCGGGATGCCTACTATAGTAGCTGCTTATCGGATCATCTTCTCTTAAAACCAGCAGGATAACACTCTCCTGCCCTCTTCTTCCAGCCCTTCCAGCCCTTTGAATCAAATGTGTTACATTAACCATATCCGATACTATTGCGTCAACGTGGCCTATGTCTATTCCAAGCTCTAATGTTGGTGTAGCTATTATCGCATCTATTTCACCCTTCCTAAACAGGTGCTCCACTTCCTCCCTAAACTTTTTCGTTAGACCTGCACGATGTATTCTAGCATTCACTCCCTCTTTTCTAGAGTATCTTAGAATAAGTTCTGCATCAACGTGACTGTTTGAAAACGATAGTGCTCTGAAACCGTTTCTTGTTAAAGTCTTTAAAGCATTTACTCTCAAGACCTTGTTTGTTGATGTTGTTGGATACATCATTATAAAATGTGTTCTACCATGACGTCCTTCAGCTTCCTCTATAACCTCAAACGGTCTTGCAAAGAGTTTTTCACAAAATTCTCTTGGATTATATACTGTGGCAGAAGATGCTATAATCTGAAGTGGGCCTGTAAAACGTTCAAGCCTTTTTATAATATAATATATGTGTGCACCGAAGCTTCCAACATAATTGTGTACCTCGTCTACTACAACAATTTTAGCCCTTTTAAATAGACTAGAATATCTTGTATTAGATAGGAGATGAATGTTTATTGTGTCAAAGTTTGTTATCAGCGCCTCAGGCGGATTATCATATATTCTTTCCCTCTCCTTTCTAGGTGTGTCGCCGTCAAAAACTTCAACATTAAACTTGAATCCTTCAGCCAACCTTTTAAGTCTAATCTTCTGGTCTCTTGAAAGAGCCTTTGTGGGATAAATGAATAAAATCATAGGCTTATTTCCAACATTATCTCCAACATTTTCAAAAATTTGCTTAGCGATAATAAATGCGGGTATAGAAAATGCCTCTGTCTTCCCGCTTCCAGTTGGCGCTGAAAGGACAACATTCTTTCCCTCCAATATCCTTTTTATAGCCTCGCCCTGAAATCTGAAAAATTTTTCAAAAAAATTTGCTTTAACCCATTTCCCAACTTCTTCACCCAAAACCCTTTCCACATCCTCTCCCTCTTCTGGACTCTTTTCGGGAAGAAGCTCATATTTTACAATATTCGCTCTCTTCTCCTGCAATATACTCTTTATTGCCGGGTTAAGTTTATCATAGTCTAAGCCAAATTCTTTGAGCACTGCTCTAATATCATCTATTCTCTTGAATGGTCTTTTATCTTCTTTTAATGCAAACTTTTCCCTTATACCCTCTCCAATCCTATCATATTCTAGCATAAGTCTAAGATATG
>JACIWG010000123.1 GCA_014361085.1 Nitrososphaeria archaeon | reverse complement strand
AATTATGGGAAGTCGCCGAAGGATTTCTGGAAAGTTTATGCAATTTTCTGTACAAGTGTCCCTAAAATACATTGGAACTATGCTCCAATACTTAGACGCTATTATGGGAATATCGATGTTATAGAAATTTATTCTGCAACAGAAGGTGTTTTTGCTCAACAGCTGGACACATTACCATACGTTTGTCCAAACTATGACACATACTTTTTTGAAGTTATAACAGGAAAGGGTATCAAAATGTTGCATGAACTAAAAGAGGGGGAATGGGGTAAACTGGTAATTTCTACCTCTATTCTACCAAGATACTATATTGGTGACCTTATAGAATGTTTTGGGAAACAGTATTTTAGAGTATTTGGTAGAGATAAAGCATTAACAGTAATAGAACATTATATATACCGAATTTTAACTGGCCGCTTCATCTAACTTTTGGACTACGTTTTCTAGAAGTTATGCTAGATATAATAACTATTATTCCAAGCACGATAAATATTAGGGGCCACCAAGCTGTTATCCCAACCATCATCACAAAACCTATTGAAGCTACAACAAGTCCTCCTATAGCGATACCGTACGCTGAACTCTTATACGGTGAAGTAAAATATTTTATCAATGCTTGAATTATTAAAATAGCGCCTAATCCTAGAAGAAAATATGCTACCCACGAACTCCACTTAATATACCCTGTTTCTGCAAGATAAAATGTTATCCCAAGCCATATAAGCACTAGTCCACCAACTATTGCTCCACTAATATCACTAGGCTCATGCTTTTCCTCCTTTTCCCATTTCTCCTCCTTTTCCTCTTTCTCCCTCTTCTCACGATATTCTCTCTTTCCAACCTCTATTCTTGTTCCACACTTTGGACAATATACTGCATCCTCTGGAACTTCTTGGCCGCATTTTGGACAATATGGCAAAATTAATACACCATCATATTATATGTTAAATTAGGAGATAATAAACCTTCATTCTAGAAGAGGTTATTAAAATTTCAAATATAAAACAAATACTAGTATAGACAGAATAGGCTTAAGTATGTAAAAATGTGCCAAAATAAAGTACATTTAATAGCATAATTTAGTAGCAAAATGTTTCCTTAATTTTCTTCTATCTGAACCCCTTCTAATATCTGAGAAATTTGTTTTTTAAGCTCACGAATCTCTCTCCTAATAGTTTCCCAAACCAATTCTAGGTTAACATCAAAATATCCATGTATCAACTTATCTCTTATACCTGCAATATCTTTCCAAGGTATCTCTTTTCGTCTTGCTTTTAATTTACTGATTGCATGCTTTGAAGCCTCATCGATTATTTCAAGTCCTCTTAAAATCGCGTACTGCTTTTTTACATTTTCAAAAAATTTTTCTATTTTTAAACCCTTAGTAAACTTTTCTATATTAGATATTGCATCCAAAAAACTCCTCTCTAAACTCTTTGTTGAAACTTTTTAGAAGTTCTTTTGTAGAAACTTTAGAACCCTTCTCTTTAATTATATTTATATAATCTGAAATAGCTTTCCCCACAACTTCATTCCACTTATTTTCACTATACTTTTTCATCTTTTTGTAAAGTTCATCCGGTATAGATAATTTTATGTTTACCATACTTATTTATATGAAGCCATATAAATTTAAGTTTTCTTTTATAAAATGATGATAGTTTGCACTAGAATGGCTTTTGGCTTCAGCCTATTCCCTTAAACTCTTTTTACAGCTATCAATCTTGCAGAATTTTCTCTTTTAATGTAATTTATTCCGTCAATGTCTAAAAATGATATACCCTCTATCTCATATATTGGAACTATGTATCCTTCGATTGTACGATAATATTTTAGTTTAATACTGGTAATATTCATTGTAGTAAATGCTATACTGTCTATTCTCCAGTCCCACCTCGGCGCTCCAGTAGAAATCTTCTCCTTTAACTCGCCTACCACTTCTTCCACCGTCTTTGTAGGATATGTTTTTAAAGCCTCCAACTTTGTAATGGTAAATCCTTCTACTTCAACAATTTCACCCTCGACATTAAATATTATATTAAAACCTAACCCTTCAACCTGGAAACCGTTTATATTTATCGCAAACGATACATGCTTTAAAACTGGTTCACCGTCAACAGTTTTAAACGCGCCAACAGTACACTGATAATCTCCTTCTGGTAAAAGGCCCTTTTCATAAAGGAAATTTTTCGCCCTTTCAATAAG
Source organism: Nitrososphaeria archaeon (assembly GCA_014361085.1). Classification (GTDB taxonomy): domain Archaea; phylum Thermoproteota; class Nitrososphaeria; order JACIWG01; family JACIWG01; genus JACIWG01. Next base: position 2,183 of record JACIWG010000123.1, on the reverse strand, counting down.
AAAATTGTCTGGTGGAAAACCTTTAACCAATTCATTTCTATCAATTTTCCACAGCCTAAATAAGCCTCTAGAGTATTCGAAACAGTGTGTAGAATTGTGTACAACATAGGTTTCTGTATCATTGTCATAATAAATTTTATCTGTCATGTATCCAACTTTTGACGCCAAATCTAGCACATCATCAACATCATCAAGCACGTTCACCTTAAACACTGCAAGCTCTTTTGGAACATCAAGTTTAATGTCAGATGCAACTTTTATCTCAAAATTTAAAGGATTTTTTGCACCAAAATAAATTTGAGTTCCATTAGCGAGCACTATATAATAGTCTACTCTGGGAATTATAACCTTGTCAGGGGGATAAAGTTGAAAATTAAAATCTGATGAAATAGCTGATGTACTGTAACCTGACGTAATCTTCTGCAAAGGAACACTTTTTAATGCTTCTAAATAAGCTGAATAGCAAATAACTAGACATGCTATAACAGTTATCGCAAATACGAGTATTTTAGAGCGTTTCCTCAAAATTCATCACTTTTCCTATATTATAGGTATAAAATTTTAGGCTAGTTAAGAGAAGTGATAGCACCATAGGAAATATATTTTTACTTAAATTAAAAGTATATTCTGCCATTCCCTATTATAAAAGGTATGTGCTTTCCATATATATTTTATCCTTAATGCTAGAGAGACTTATGTTCCATCTTCTATTATTTTATTAAATCCAGTCTCGCTTACTACTAAATCCTTACTAGAGCACATGATAAAAATTACATTTAGACTACCTTTAGGACAATTTGTTCTAATTACTACTGTATACTTTTAAATGGTCTTATTATATTATGTCCCTAATAGTGTTTACAATATATTGTAGAAGGTTAATTAGGTAATATTGTTTTAGTATAAATGGAAACTTTAATAAGAATTGTAAAAAGAGTATGAAGCGTATGAAATGCGAGTACTGTGGACAAGAGGAACCTTTGCCCTTTAAGTGCCCTTATTGTGGAAAATTTTTTTGTGTAGAACATAGGCTTCCTGAAGCACATTCTTGTGAAAAAATTTTTTTAGCAACCTCCCCCTCTAAGAGGAAGGAAGTTTATAGGCCAAAGTTTGAAACTTATGAAACAAGATTTCCTTATAAAAGGCTAAGGGTGAGCTTTAGTCCACGTGAGAAGTTAGAGTTGCTGTTTGCAACTTTAATTGTTAGTCTTGTAGGCCTGTCCTTTATAGGATGGTCTCTTAACATCTTCGAACTACCTTTTGCTCTACTTGCTTTCGCTCTATCATTTTTGGCCCACGAAATTGCTCACAAAATTTCTGCAGTAAAAGAGGGTCTTATAGCCTTCTTTAAACTTGATGTTGTAGGAGTTATACTAACTTTTGTCAGCACCTTCTCTCCCCTCAAGATTGTTGCTCCAGGGTCCGTTATGGTTCTAGGCTACCTTGATTCTAAGACTATGGGGAAGGTTTCTTCTGCGGGCCCATTAATAAACATATTTGTTGGCTCACTTTTATACCCCTTTAGATACTTTAATGTGCCTTTTTCTAATGCTTTAAACGCTATATGCCTATTAAATCTTTGGATTGCTGTATTCAATCTTATTCCATTGGGTGTATTGGATGGTAGGAAGGTTTTTGCATGGGATAAAAGGATATGGCTTATTATGTTCATTATCCCATTACTTCTACTGGCTAGCACATATTTTCTCTAGTAACGTTTTATTTTAATAGTAGCTTCATAAACTCTATCGCGTTTTCTTTCATGTAAATATTATTGAACATGACGTAAGCAATATTACAATGGTATTCCTCTATTTTTGTTTTAAGATTTTTTAGTTCTTCTATCGTATACTTATATCTGTAATTGATTTTCTCTCCCACATAACTTCCATGAAGTCTATAGTATCCTATTCCTTTTCTAGAAAAATATAATGGTTCGTACTTTAAGGGATCAACACAGGATATTAGATCAAATTCTTCGCATACTCTTCTAAAACTATCCTTAATCCATCCCCTTAATTCTAGCGCAATTGTTATATCTTTTCTTTCAATTTTAGAAAAAAATTTTCTCATATTCTCTAAATTTTTTTCATCCTGCTTAAAGCTTGTTGGCAACTGTATCAAGCATATAGGTGATTTTAGTACCCTACATACTTCAACCATCTTCTCCCAATATCCTATAA
>JACIWG010000122.1 GCA_014361085.1 Nitrososphaeria archaeon | reverse complement strand
GATGGAATCAATTTTATTAAAAAATTAAATGATTTGGGCATTATTGTTTCTATAGGTCATACAAATGCATCCTATGAGCAGGCTGTTCAAGCCTTTTCCGCTGGCGCAAGAATAGTAACACACATTTTTAATGGAATGAGAGTGTTCCATCATAGGGAACCAGGTGTAGTTGGTGCAGCATTAAATTTTTCAAAAGCTTATGTTGAAACAATTTTAGACTTAATACACTTGCATCCTGCAACTGTAGAATTGGTGTACAAATGCAAGGGTTCAAAGAAAGTGGTTATAGTAACAGATGCAATCGCAGGCGCAGGCTTACCTGATGGCACATTTAAGCTTGGTCCCATAGAAATTATTGTGCGAGATGGTGTTTCTAGACTTCCTAATGGTACTCTTGCGGGAAGCACATTAACTATGGATAGGGCTTTAAAGAATGCGGTCAAAATTGGTATCCCGCTTGCGAAAGCTCTGGAAATGGTGACATTGACTCCATGCAAAGCCATGATGATAAAGGGTAAAGGATGTATTATGGAAGGAAATGATGCAGACTTAGTAGTTTTAGACAAAGACTTGAATGTTATTGCAACATACTTGAAAGGAGAAATTTTATCATGCAACTAAACATTTATCCAAATTAAATCTCCTTTTAATATTCTTGCCAGAATATTAGTATATGATAAAAAGGCTTTTCTCATGTAAGCAGCCAGTACCATAATGGTACAGCTTCAATATCATCAACTTTTCCTCTATAATTCCAAGTTAATATCGTAGCTTTCTTAGGTTTAAGCTCCCTCTGTGCTTTCTTCAAGGCCTTAACTTCTCTTCCTTTAACCGTATCTTCTGCATAAGTTACCTGAATCAACTCTTCTGCCTCAAAATTTCTGCTTAACACAAAATCCACTTCAACCCCATCACTCTTCCCATACTCTCTCCAATAGTGTATTTCTCCAACCCCTCTCCTTAGAAGCTCTAAATATACAGCGTTTTCCATTGCTTTTGATATAGAAAATTCATATCCTAATGCCGTTGGATACCCAGTATCTATTATGTAAAGCTTTTTAGGATACATCTTTCTCTTTCTTTCACTTTTTTGAAAGATTTCAACCATAAAAGCAAAGTATGTTTCTCTTGCTCTATTAAATAGATCTATAACTCTCTCCTTACCTATTGCAAAGCCCAGTGACCTAAGAAAACTGTATACTCTGTTCACGGTTATAGGTTGTGCATAGTTTGCAATAACATAGGATGTAAAGGCTTCCGCTAAAGATGTTCCACCCAGGTCTCTTACCAGTACAGATTCATAGTATGATCTCAATAAGCGTTTTTTATCATCCTCAAAAACTATTGCTGGATACGCCCCATAATAGAGATAGTCTCTTAGTAAAGACAATATTTTCCCCCTTTCTTCACTATAGAGTAGAATTTCAGTTTTCGGACTATAGCCTACAAATGATAAATATTCCCTAAATGATAATGGATAAATTTCGTAACTTAGACATCGGCCTCTCAATTCTTCAGCAATGTTCTTCGGTGTTAAAGTAGACGAGGAACCGGAAATGTATATTCTAGCATCTAATCGCCTTCTAAACCAAGCTCCATATCCTTTAACAACCTGAACTTCATCAAGAAATATATGTTTAGGTTTCTTGCCCGTAAGCTCATAGAATGCTACGAGCATGTCATCTAAATCAGATACATTAACACCCTTTAATCTAATATGCTCAAAATCAACATAAAGAATCTCATCTAAATTCGCTTTACCACTTTCAACAATCTTCTTAATAGTCAAGAAGAGAAGATAAGTCTTACCAGACCTTCTCCCTCCAGTAACAGCAATTATAAGATTTGAATCCAGCGGTAAAGTAATTTCTCTATCTCTAACTTCAGGAACTCCTTGATGAAGCCACTCTGCTATAACCTGCTTGAAATCTTCAACCCTCATAATTCCCCTCATAGTTTATAATAGACCAGTTTATAAATTAAAATGGTCTATAATAGACCATTTTATTGTTGGTGTGAATTTTATTCAAACCAATTACTAAGCATCATATGTCTGTCTTTGCTGCCTACTTTTTCTAGTCCCAAGGGTTCAAGGATTTGCGCCATCATAGTGTGCATGTTAGAAATATAATCTTGTAAATTTATCTCATCCTTTTTGACAAAGTTGATTGGTTTAACTGTAAACTTGTTACCCCGGTAATGGAATGGCTTAACCTTTGCAAACGTTATAATCTGACCCTTTCTTAATCTAATTCCAGCATCAATAAGCTGGATTGCACACTGATATGATTGTGCATTAACGTAGGAATTTAATATTTCTTGAGAACTCTTATGCAATATTACAGAAAATCCCATATCTTCAACTTCAAACCTTTTCTGCAAAATATCCTTCTCCCTTTCCTCCAAAATTCTATTGATTCTTTCTCTCGCTTTAGCTATGTCATCTGCACTCTCTATTTTTGAAAGCTCTATTGCAGTCTCTTTTAAAACCTTCTTCACAAAGGTTGGAGTACTAGACTTGTATGCCGCTAACCCCTTAGGATCTATCTTTCCATCCTCAAATATGCCGAGATAGGCCTTTTTTGCCTTAGAAAATATACAAACCTTATACTTTTTGTCAACAGCCAAATCTAGTCCAAGTTCTCTTTTAACTCTGTCAACTAAAGTTTGCACACGTTTACTCTCAGGGTTTACAATAAAGAGAGAATCTGTATCCCCGTAAACTGGTTTTAAGCCTTCTTCTATAGCGATCTTCCAAGCAGTTTTTAACGCATTCCTTGCATAAGCTGTTATAGATTCAGCTAGGGAAGGATTCGCTAGCCCTTTTATTCTTATTGTTACACCATAGCATATTACAAGTATATTCTTTAGTACATCAGAAACAATTTTAGCCCTAATATCACCATCCTTCCCCATCCTTTTATAATATTTGATACGTAGGTCCTTTAACGCTCCTATTAAAACAGAATACTTTCCCCTCCTTAATAAGCAAACATGATGTTTTTCCTCAGGCACCCCATTTTTTCTACATTCTGGATGCCCACAGTTTATAGTCTCATGAGACAAGTTATACACGTCAATGCAACTTGGATAAAGTGATTCATAATCTAGCACATAAGTGTTCAAAAACACTCCCTTCTCAGGTGCAATAACCAGGGCTGCCTTACCATACACTCCCCTCGAACTCTCTCCTCTCGCAAACTCTTCAGCTGTGGGTATAATGTAACCTTCACTCTTTAAACAAAGGTAGTAAAGAGCTTTGATAAAATAGCTTGGCGGCATTCTAGAAGCTAAAGGTGTATTAGCTATTCTTGAAAGATATATTGCCCTTAACATTCTATCCTTGTCATAACCTAACCTTCTGGCAACATCCTCTGCTATTCTAGGTATAGGCTGCTCTATAGCTTCAAAGAACCTTTTAACATAGTAGTATTTTATTGGGTCCTCGTCTAATAGGTTTCCAAAAGTTTCATTAAAATAATGGTTTTCAACATTCAACGGTGTATATTCTTCACCAAAAGTTTCATATTGAATTCCGAAGCGAATGTTTTTTTCAAAAACATATTTTATTATAGGTGGAAGTTCATCCTCCCAAACCCTATTAAGTCTATACTTCAATTTTGCTAGAGCCTCTTCCTCTCCAGAAATTTTCAAGTACATGTCTTCCTTTTCTGAAAAAAGATTTTTCTTGAATTCGGAAAGAATACTGCAACCTAAAGCTTTAGCTTCATCAAGAACTTTATTTTCCTCTTCAGGTGAAATATAAATGTAGGGATAAAACTTTTCCTCATCCACCCACTCGATTAGTCTTCCATCTTCTAGAATATAATACAATTTAACCCTATCTTTTTCGATTTTGCCATCAATTAGAAGTCCTCCAAAATTCAAAAACTTATCACTAGACACTTGCCATTAAACAGTTTTATGAAAATTATAAATTTTATGGCTTTAGCGATCAAATATTTGTACACCGCAATTATTCTCCAATAATCTGTAAAACTATTTTCCTACGTCTAGGCCTAATATCAAGTTCTAGAAAGACTACCTGCTGCCAAGTTCCAAGCAAAAGTTTCCTGTCTACAAATGGTATTGTAAGGCTCGGACCAATCAAAGAAGCCCTAACATGAGAGTGGCCGTTCCCATCATGCCAAGTTTCATCATGCGCATAGTAAATGTTCTTCGGAGCAATCCTTTCAAGAGCAGAAGGTAAATCCCTAATCAATCCAGGCTCATATTCTAAAGTGGTGACCGCACCAGTAGAACCTGGAACAAAAACTGTCATAATACCATTCGTAACTTTTGTTTTCTCGAGCTCTCTCATAATACGGGGTGTAAGGTCTATAATATGATTTTCTCCTTTCGAATCCAGCTCCAAATATCTTGTTTCTACAACCATAATCTAGAATAGTGTACGTGTATATTAAAAAATTTTAATTTTGTCATTTGATGGAAATTTTTATTAGGCATTTTTTTACATTCTTTGGTGCAT
>JACIWG010000121.1 GCA_014361085.1 Nitrososphaeria archaeon | reverse complement strand
TCAGCCATCACCATCATTAACGTTAAAATAAACCTGAATATAAAACATTTTTTAAGCGATATAATGCTTAAATATTCATTTTATGAACAAAAGACGTGAATGGATAATGAGTACAACTCCACTCTTTCCAATATTTTATAGGACAGCTGAACTCTATATGCCTGGAAAGATGGTTTTCGGCCTAAACTCGCTAGAAAGACTTCCAAAGGAAGTTCGTTTTCTTGGAGGAAATTCGAGAGTTCTAATTTTAACCGACAAACCTGTTAGGTCCACGGGAGCACCTGAAAAGGCATTAGAACTGCTTAGAAAAGAGGGTTTCGAGGCCACAGTATACGATGACCTTGAACCAGAACCTAGAATCGAGCTTGTAGAAAATGCAGCATCGTTTGCAAAAAGCTTTGACCCAGAAGTTGTTGTCGGAATAGGTGGAGGAAGTGTAATGGATTCAACCAAACTCGTAGCAGTATCATTCACAAATCCTGGTAACCTAAAAGACTATGTGGGACCAAATCTTTTAAAAAGAAGAGGTAAGCCAACAATATGTATACCGACCACAGCTGGAACAGGAAGTGAAGTCACACAATATGCTGTCTTCACGATTGATGGGAAAAAGAAGACTTGTGCAAGCCCATACATTATACCAGATGTTGCTCTAATCGACCCCATGCTTACACTATCACTACCTCCTCCAGTTACAGCTGGATGCGGCCTTGACGCATTAAGCCATGCGATAGAATCATTAATTTCAACAGAAGCCACACCAATAACGGACGAGTTAGCTTATCTTGCAACAAGACTAATATTCAACTACCTAAAAAGAGCATATTACAAGCCAAACGACGTTGAAGCAAGATACTACATGTCTATGGCCGCTACCATCGCCGGGATACCATTATGTAATGCGAGAATGGTTGTCGGACACTCTATCTCGCAAACGATAGGGCCAATGTACAAAATTTCACACGGTATCTCTTGTGCCATAACTCTTCCCTATATAATGAAATTTTATGCACCAGTAGTAAGTGAAAAATTAGCTCAAATAGCTGTAGTAATAGGTGAGGACGTATCTCAAGTGTCATTGAAGGATGCTGCCCTCATTTCAGCAGTTTCAGTAAGAAGATTGCTTGAAGAAGTAGGGGTTCCTCCTTCATTAAAAAGTTATGGTGTTGCAAAAGAAATGTTGCCAAAACTTGCGGAAGACTCTATAACAAACTTTCCTAGACCAAATAGTCCAATAGAATTAAATAAAGAGAATGTACTAAAAATACTTGAATGGATGTATGAGGGAGAAATCTAATTTTTTACCCCTATTTTTGTTATAATATAGCATAAAATAATTTTAACTAAAACTATGTTTAAGTTAAACCAATTTAAAAATTATGTCAAGATAATAACTTTATCTGAAATTTAGTTTAACATAAACCTATTTATAGGCTCACTCTATACGTAGCCTCCACAAAAGCGTGAAACATATTCTTTGACCTTGTCTACAGCATTATCTAATACGTCCTCCCCTACTCCAGGTACACCACATACCAAAAATATCACATTTCTTGTTTCTTCAGAGACTTTGGTAACTTCAGCGTCCCTGTAAGGGTATACTGCTACAAGCTTTTCGTTATCCGATACAACTATTTCTCCACCATTCAATGTAATCGGTTTTTCCATACCAATTCCTAAAAATTTTTCTCCACTAAAAGCTTTCCTCATAAATAATTCTCCTGAAATCTTGTCTTTATCGAATGCAGCTATAGGTACTCCACTGACAATAGATGCGAGATTGTATGCGTCAACGAGTGTGTTTATGTGTGGAATCGGTTTTCCGAGCAGTATTCTGCGTACTAGTGCCTCAGAAGCTGGTCTAGTTTTTGTTGGATCTATTCCTATCTTCCAGAAGAAGTCTCTATATGCTCTAAAAATTTGCTCATTTTTTATTTTATCCAATGTGTACCTAGACTTCACATATTCTGTTACTTCCTTCAAAAGGGTATTAAAGTCGTTGACTGTTTTAGCATCATTTCTATTCACATCAACATTACTTATTTCGAGAACATAGGCTCTTAAGCCGGGAAATTTTTCCTCTAACTCTTTATCTACTCTAATCCACAAAATTATCACACACCCTATACTGGTAGGTCAGGCAAATTTTCTAAAGTAGTAACCTTTGCATCATATGGGTCAGCTATACCTTGACAGAATACGTTAAGTGGCTGGTCCTGTAAAAGATTATAACATCTATGTGCCATTCTTGGTGGAATATAGATTGCATCACCTTCACAGACTTCAGTTTCTTCGCCAGCAACCTTCACCCTCCCTTTTCCTGAGACAATAAAATATATTGCTTCAGAGTTGTGTGAATGGTATCCTAGAACTTTTGGCACACACATCATGCTCGCGAAAAGAAAATATTTCATCTGTTCTCTTGTAAAGATACTGTAGGAATAGCATGTTCCTTCATGTCCAGGCTTCGGCTTCCTAGAAGACCATTGTTCGATGAGAATCTTGTTTCTAGAGTACTCTGATGTTGACTCTATAGCCTTTACTTCTTTTGAGTCGGGAGGTGCCCTTACACAGTATTCCATAAAAATAATTGGCTGCTCCTCCACTTTAGAGCATAATGTATATTCTGTTCCCGGAGGAACATAGACTGTATCGTGGGCTTTAACTTCAAGTATGTTTTGGTTAGACTGAATTACACCCCATCCCTGTAGCATAAACAATATCTTTTCCAAATTTAATCCCTTATATGATGGCCTCTTATTCCATGGTATAGTGACATATTTAACCCACTCCCAGTATTTCGCAACCTTTATCCCGCCTTCAAGCTCCAAAAGGTCATTTCTCCTAAAATAGTATCTTGCAAAAGAATTTCCATCATTTTCAATAATTGGTTCAATATCCCTCCAATTTCTCTTATACATGCTTACTCAGCAAAAGTAGAGAATAATTAGATTATAAAATTTTTAGTAAACAAAATCTTCAATAGGCATAAAACTATTTTCATGCCTCGGAGGAATATAGACTGTAAGTCTCAGAGGTTGTAGGCAACTTATGGTTCATTTAATGAAAAAGCTTTTAGACAACTTCCAGCGAAACAGTTTAGCTAGTGGTAAAACATTTTAGGAAAAATTTTGGACTATAGGAAAGTTGTTAATTATCGATATATTCTTTAATTATTTCCTACAAGCTTCTATGAAATCATTTTTTAATAGCTATAATATTTGCTGTAACCTCTCCCCAACCTCCATAATCGCGTATACCATCAAACTCTAATACGTATGTACATCTTATCTCGTATACTGGTATGAAATAGTCTTCTTTGGTCCAATAATATTTGAGCTTTATTGAATTTATGCTAAGTTTCGTGAACGCTATCCAGTCTATTTCCCAGTCTATCATAGGTTCACCGTTTGCTACCTTTGTCTTTAGTTCGTCTACCACTTCTTCTACACTCTTTACCTCATATTTTTTGATGCCCTCTATTTTATCTAATACTGTTCCCTCAATACTTACTATATTTAATTTTGAATCCAAAACTACTATAATTCCTGCATCAATCTCATATCCGTCGATTTTTGGCTTAAGTACAATAGATTTTAAGACTGGCCTATTATCGATAACCTCATAATCACCTACCTTAACTGTATATTCGTTCACTTTCAATAGGCCTTTATCTCTTAAAATTTCAAGCACAACATCTATTGGTATATTTTTATTTGTAAATTCTTCTTTTACTGGCGACATATTTATTCTCATTATCCTAAAATAGCCTGTTACTGTGTAGAATTCAAAACTGTGTGTTAAATTGTTTGCAAGGAAAACATTAACGTCTTTATTGTAATAAAGATTGTTAAAACCATATTTTGAAGCAAGTACTCTTGCACAATTTTCACTTTTATTCACATAAATTTTATACACGTACAGTTGTTTCGGAAAATCCGGTTGAGAAGGCAAATTTAATTCTATTTCGAAAGGGAATGGATTCTTCTTTTCGACAACAAATTCTGTACCATTCTCCATTATATATACAACTGAAGGTGCAGACAACTTCCCATTAAGCCTCAAATCAATATAGGCTGTTTCATTTAAAACTGTTTCAGCTGAGTGTCTGTTTTCTAAGGGTAAAATAGAATATATGATAACGGAAGATAAAAGCAAAAATAAGGCAAAAGATATTAAATAGAAAATAGTTCGTCTTTGCATATATCTCACCCTGGTATCCAACAGGCATAGATCACTTTTACATTATCAACATATATCATGCTGTTCCAACTATCGATTGTATCATGGTCTGCTACATTAGAATCTTCAGCTATAATCCTTGCAATATTATTCTTGTGAACACTATCATCTTTAACAAATGTATGAAAGAAAGCATTTTTTATACTTTCTTTCGGATATCCTCCTGTTCCGGTTATTCTATACGCTAATTCTGAAAAATCAGATGGACTTATGCAAGGAGAATTTTTGAAACCTAAAAACATATGTAGTCCACATAAAGTTTGAAGCCATCCTCCCACACCAGCATGTGTAGAATTTTCATCATGTAATATACTACACTGTATTATAACTGTCCATATGGCTTTCCCTTTACTGTCAGGACTTTGATAACCTAACATTCCAAGGCAAGCATAACCTTTATCAGCAAATCCTATAGAAGTATAATATTTACCCCCATAATATACAATAGGA
>JACIWG010000120.1 GCA_014361085.1 Nitrososphaeria archaeon | reverse complement strand
GGATCCAGAGACTAAAGAAGCCCTAAAACGAAAATATGAAAAAATTGAAAAGATAATGTTATCAGAAGAACGTATAAGTAGAATTGCAAAAGATATAGTCGAACATTTCAATAAAAGAGTCCAAGATCTAAAGGGTAAAGCATTAATTGTTACAATAAGCCGGAAAGTAGCCGTCAAACTTTATGATAACATAATAAGACAGCCAAACGCGCCATCAACAGTCATAGTAATGTCTGGAAACAAAAACAAGGATCCAAAAGAATTTCATCCTCATATAAGATCCAAAAAGGAACTAAAACAGCTTGCTGAAGACTTCAAAAATCCAGAAAAAGATCCTCAAATTGCTATAGTTATAGACATGTGGCTTACAGGCTTTGATGCTCCCTGTCTTCACACGATGTATTTTGACAAGCCAATGAAAGATCATTCGCTTGTGCAGGCGATAGCAAGAGTGAACAGAGTGTTTAAAGATAAACCGGGTGGTTTAATAGTAGACTATATAGGTATAGCAGATAATCTGAAAAAATCTCTGGCCATTTATACACTTAACACGATAAGAGAAACCCTAATAGATATAAATGAGGTTATCCAACTTCTTAAAGAAAAATATTCAATAGTAGCATCTTTCTTCCAAGAATTAGACTATAAAAACTGGAAAAATCTTCCACCCGACCAACTTCCTATGCTAACCATAAAAGCTTATGAGAAAGTGGTTAAAGATGAGGAAACTAAAAGAATATTTGTCCGTAATCTTGTCGCATTAAAAAAACTGTATGCACTAGCCAGTCCCCGTCCAGAATCTTATGAAATAAAACAAGACCTGATCTTCTTTGACATGATCAAAAAGATGGTGGTCAAATATTCAACAGCAAGAATCAGGGAAATAAACAAAGAACTTGAATACGAAATAACAGAACTCATTTCTAGAAGCATATCAGCACAACCACCAGTTGACATTTTAACCCTTATGGGAAAAGAAAAAGTTGAGATCTCTATCTTTGACGAAAAATTTCTTGCAGAATTAAACAGTATCCCTCAGAAGAACTATGTAAAAGATATATTAGCCAAAATAATAAAAGACCAATTAATAGTAAAAATGAATACAAACCCAATCCGGTACCGTTCATTGTATGAAGCATTAAACAACATAATAGACAAATATAACATAAAGCTCATAACCACTGCAGAAGTAATAGAAGAACTTGAAAAGCTTGCTAAAGAATTTAAGAGAAAAATCGAGGAAGGGCAAAAAATAAATTTAACAGAACAAGAACTCGCCTTCTACGACCTACTTGTTACAAGAGAAAAATTCTTTGAAAACTATCAAGAAATTCGAACAATAGCAAAAGAAATAGTTAAAGAGTTAGGCTATTATATTAAAGTTGCTGACTGGAACAAGAAAGAATATCTTAAAGCAAGACTTAGAGCCGCTGTCAAGAACCTATTAATTAAAGCCATCAACGGACGAGCACAATATAATGAAATCGAGCAACTATCTACAGAAATAATTAATCACACGGAAATAATTTGTGTATCCACTCCCCCATTATCTTTCAGATAAAAAATTTTGTTCTCGGGGAAATTATTTCATAGATAATGTAGATAGATTTAAAACTTCTGTTGAAAAATTAAGAAATCAGCATAATCAACAAAGAGACGATCAAAAAAGGTGGCTTTTACTAGTGAACTTTAATGGGTATTACTCTGCAAGGCTTCAAAAAGACATAGAAACTGTTTGCCAAAGGGGAGATTTTCCATTTGAAGAGTTATTGCAAAATATCCAAAGGAATAAACCTCTTGCAACTAAGATAACAAAAGAAAATATTATAGAGGGATATAATAAAGACATATTAAAAAGACCGAATATTTCTTATCTTTTCCTTTTATACTTGGCGCTAACAGAAAATGAAGCTAATGATTTAGCTGGAAATTTTAAAAAATCTGAGGCATGAAAAACTAGCAAGACATCACATATTTCCAAGGAAAATTCTCCGAGAAAAATATAATATTCCCGATGAAATATCTGAAGAAGACTATCCAATCAGAGGTATCAATGGATTAGGAAATATAACATTCATAAATCCTGAAGTGAGTAGTAAAATTCCAGAAGAAGAACCTAAAAATTATCTAATTAAATATACATATGATGACCTTGAAAGGCACTTTATTCCAAATGAACCTGATCTATGGCATTTACAAAAATTTGATGAATCTATCGACAGAAGAATAGAGTTAATATACGCATTCCTTAAGCAACGATATTCTGATATCATCGAATAGCAAATATATAAACAAACTTAATAAGATTAGTTTTCGTGAATTTATTTAATGGATTACATTGTGAACTATTTTGCCTATGGCTCTAATATGGATCCAGAAAGAATGTTAGCGTGAGGTGTGCATTTTTCGAGGAGAGTGCACGCAATACTTGAAGACTGGAAATTGGTATTCAATAAAATTTCTAATCATAATCCAAGTGAAGGGTTTGCTAACATTGTTCCTTGTAAAGGAAGTTCTGTTGAAGGAATACTTTATGAAATAAATTCTTTTCAAATTAATAGGTTAGATGTGTATGAAGGCTATCCTGAGCACTATTATAGAATTAATTTTATTGTTAAATTGGATAATGGGCAGCAAGTTAAGGCTGTAACCTATGTTGCTAATCCAGCTAAAACAAAAGACGGATTGAAACCGAGTAAAGCATATTTAGGCCATTTGCTTAAAGGCTGTGATCTTATCAAAGGAATATTTTGAAAAACTTGTAAAGCAGGAAACTTTAGACTAGTTTTTTCTAGGCATTAATTTTTTGTCTTTTAAAATTGTTTTAATCCCATGCCTTTGTATAAACTAAAACTTTATATATTATATTTGCTCCAACTTTTTTACATGAGTGGATTAAAATCTTTTTCTCTTGATTTAGATGATAGTGCTTGCACATATTTGAAGGAACTTTCTACCTACTTGGGTGTGAAGGAAGTAGAGTTAATAAGATTGTTTATAGAGGCTGCTAGATTAAATTTTCCTAAATCTAATGTTGAAGAAGAAGTTGAAGCTTTAGTGAAAAGTTTTAAGGTTTCAAGGTTTGATGCATTAAGGTCAATAGTATATGATACACTTTATGTTGGCGAACTTTCTAGGCTTTTATTTAAAAGCTTCTTTAAAGAATTTAATTGTAGTAAAATGTGGCCTTCTATAGAAGATATTATGTGGTTTGAAGACCATGATGGTTTCATAATAAGTTTCAATTTAGAAAAATCTGAATTTATAAATAAGGTTATTGTAACACTTTTTACTAATGGTTCAGACTATATTCAAATATGGTCGCATATAGGTTATAGAGATGAATTGCAGGATAAATATGATAAAATAAAGAAGGCTTTAGCTAAAGCAGTAGATGAAATTAAGGAAGAAATGCTTTTTGAAGAATTGCAAGACGATATGGATACTGATTTAGACCTTAACATTTTAGACGAGGACGGCCAATTAAGTTTAGTGTTAGAAGGAAGTTTAAGTGATAGAAGATTACCTGACTTTATGAAGGTAGAAAAACTTTTCAAAAAACTGTATAAAAAAGCCTCACCTAAGAAGTAATCTTAAATAATTCTATTGCTAAAATTCCGCAATGTTCTTAACTAAAGATTATTATCTCTATTTTGTGATAGAATTTTCCATTATCACCTATTAGTTCTTTTATTATTTTTTTCAAGTTCATTAATTTTGTTTGTCCACTGTTCTATTTTAATTGCTGGATACTGTTTTCCTGTCTCCAGATAGTTTTGGTGGTTAATTCTTTCTCTAAGCAGTCCTAATTCTTAAAGTTGCTCAGCAAATCTATCTACAATTTCAGCGGCGTCACATTCAGTAAAATTTTCACCATTCTTTGATATGAAAATCATCGCTTGACTATTACAGAGATGATCCGGCTTATTCTATTAAACGTTACTTTTACTTTTCGCTTAATCATCAGACTAAGTTTTCAAAACTTTTTTCATAGTGGAACTTGTACTGATAAATATTTAAAGCCTAAAAAAGTTTATGGCCAAATTAGGCACTTTCTTTATATTTGTTTGCTTCTTCTTTTCCTTTTGGTTTTCTGAATATGAATAGGTGTTCGTGTGCTATGAGATAGAAATCGTTTTCTTTTTCTTTCCACGATATTGTACCTAACATGTTATGCTGCAGTTTTATTATTTCCTCTTTAAGTATGAATCCTGTTTCTAGGAACTGTTGCATTACTTTGTATGCTATGGGTACATAGTATCTGTGTTTTCTTGTATCTCCTATTAGTATGGCACAGTATCTTCCAGGTTTCAGCACCCTATAGCTTTCTTTTGCCACCTTCTCCATTTCTGTTACAAATTCGCTTATTGACGAAGATTTTGACAGGTCCCCTGTTTCTTTCTTATCTGTGTATGATATAATGTTATAGTATGGCGGATGAGTAACTATTAGGTCTATTTGATTGTCATTTATTTTGTCCAAGTTTCTTGCGTCACCATGATATAATCTTATTGTAGGTTTAGAATCTTCTGTTTTTAGTAATATTTCGTTTTGTTCCTCGGTATAATTTAATATCGTTTGAGTTTTCATTATTGTTGGATTATATTCGAAGTTTAGTCTATCCCAGGTAAGCATTATTGCATCTTTGTTTATGTCTACTCCTATACCATTTCTTTCCAGCAACTTACATTCTATTAATGTTGTCCCACTTCCTACAAACGCATCCAATATTGTGTCCCCAGTCATAGAGTACCTTAGTAGTAAATTTCTGACTACTTGGGGTGCCCAGTTTCCTCTATATTTTGAGTTCAGATAGTGTGTCGCCCACTTTCCTCTGTAGGGGAAACTC
>JACIWG010000119.1 GCA_014361085.1 Nitrososphaeria archaeon | reverse complement strand
AGAAGAAAGTGGAAAAAGATTCTTGCAAGATGTACTAAATGTTGCTTGGCTTTCAAAAACATGCTGCCAAAAAGGGTACACAGTTTTAGAGGGAATATATAATCTATGCAACTGTAGTCAAACAGTATCTTCTATAGAAGAAGGCCCAGACAATATATGCTATACTACAAAAAGATTTTTTAAAGATGAGAATGTGGGCGATTTTTTTGAAAGGCTTAACCGTGCACTTTCTGCAAACATAACATCAAGCACTGTAAACAAGTATTTACAAATCTGCGCCTTCAATTTTAAAGAACATCTTAAAAATTTACAGAACTCTGAAACAAAAGAGGAGGCAATATATTGGGCTAAGCTTACAGCAAAATGGCTTGCAATAAACGAAACACTCTCCACATTCACTTCAAAATATTCTTTTAAAGAGCAAATAAAAACCCTTTCAACAATATTGAACAGTATACTCACAAACAAAATTGAAGCCTTAGACATTATTTTAGAAGAGGCAAAAGACTATTGTTGGCCAAAAAACTTTGTAGTATCAAAAATGGTATCACAGGCAAAAAGATATCTTTCAGTAAACATTTAGCAGTATAATAAGTTTTTATTCCCCAATTTATTGACCATAAGCTTGATTAAAGTTGGCAGAAGATGAAAGAGCAAAAGTCTTGAAGCATGCAATAAAAGATCCTACAATTAAAGACGTTAAAAATTTAGGCGATCTCATAAGATTGTATGAAAAAATATGGGGTTTCTCTGCAGCCGATCTTGTAAAAGCTTCAAATATTATTGCAAAAATGGTTAAAGATAAAGATTGTGTAAAATTTTTATCTTTTACAGGAAATCTTATGTCAACCGGCTTCAGAGGCTTAGTAAAGGATATGATTAACGAAGGGCTAGTCGACATTATCGTAACCACCTGCGGATCAATCGACCACGATATTGCAAGAACCGTCAAAGAATATTTTAGGGGAACTTTTGAGGTCGACGACATATACCTCGAAGAACTCCAGATACATAGGTTAGGTAATATTTTCATTCCAATAGAAAACTATGGACCCATAATAGAAAAAATAGTGTACAATGTTCTATCTAAAATGGATAGAGAAAAATGTTATGGTGTTAGAGAAATCATAGACCTTATAGGTGATGAGTTAGGAAATGATGACTCGTTCATATACTGTGCAAGAAAAAAGAACATACCAATATATGTTCCAGGATTCCTTGATGGTGCATTTGGAACTGCAATGTTCACCTATTCAACAACACACAAGCTATTGATTGACCCATTTAAAGACCAGAAAGAGTTAGCTGACATAGTTTTTAAGGCAAAAAAGAGTGGTGCAATAATTGTTGGTGGAGGAATAAGTAAACATCATACAATATGGTGGAACCAGTTTAAAGAAGGCCTAGACTATGCAGTTTATATTTCAACAGCACAGGAGTTTGATGGAAGCTTAAGCGGAGCCAGACCTAGAGAGGCGATAACGTGGAGTAAAATAAAGCCTAAGGCGGAATCATGTTTTGTTAACGGAGATGCAACAATAATATTCCCAATATTGTTGATAATGGTTAAGTCGCTGATTTCTACCTAATTAAACCTAATATTCTATTGTTTAGATTTCCTAAATTGAATGCTCTGAAGAATCTGGACATACATCGATTTAGGCTATTTAAAACAAGTTTTTCACCATCAATTCCATTAAGTTTCAGATTATTATATAATATTTCACGTGCCTTTTTTACATCATCTTTCATCCAAACATATCTTGCTCCAGTCTGCAGAAGCCACCTTCGCCTCTTTTTAGAAAGTTGCTCAAACCTTTTACCTTCCTCGTTCTTGAAAAGCCATTTTTTCCAACGCCCACTTTCTACAATCGCATTATAGAGTGTTTCCATGAACTTTGAAGCTAAAAAATTATGTTTGGACAATAAATTTTGCTCCATACTCTCAAGCCTTTCAAGAGCATCAAATTCAACTTGTGTAAACTTGGGACCAACATTTGCTCCCCCGATACCTGCTCTAGGATAAAGTTTCAAGTTTTTAACGAAATCAGTATAATGTCCCTTAACATAGCAATCATATTTGCTGGCAACCTTAACCAGTTCCCTTGCCCTATCATATTCAAAAGACGGATTATAGAGGCTTGTTCCAATATCGCCTACAACGAAGCAGGGCCAAACATTAAGACGCTTTTCAATCAATCTTCTTTTAAGCTTTACAAGAAATTCTTCAAACCTCTCAATGGAAGTTAGTCCACCACTAACCTCTTCAGTTCCAACCTCATAGTCTATTTTAGGCAAACCCTTACTTTTTCTAACCTCTTCAGAAAAATCGATCATTTCAACAGTCCTTTCAACAATCCTATCAACATCAGGAACCTTACCTCTCGGCAATTCTATATCCTTAGTCATATCAATATGTAAAAGATCATAACCTGCATCAATACAGGCTTCAATAGACTTTCTTAACCATTCAATACATTCCTGATAAGACCATTTTTCAGCAACATGCCTGTCTTTAAGCCACGGACCATAATGGTCTGAAGCCAAGATAATAGGCCCATAAAATCCAATACTATCCTTTTCCTTTGAAACAATTTTTACAAACTCATATTGGGTCCATCCAGTATAGCCACCATCTAAATCAACTTGGTTCAAGGTCGTGATAAAAGTAATAGGAGAATTAAACCTTTTAGCAGCATATAAAGCAGATTTTACAGTTAAGACAGAGTTAGCGTTGACTGCTAAAAGTGTAAAATTGTTTCCACTACCATAACTAGAGAACCTTAATAAGAAACTTGTGATAGGCACATCCCTTTCTATAGCCCTTCTTCTAATTTCACAATCATTTAAATGTGGGGGCATTACATTGAACATTGTGATGGGGGTTTTATAAACTTCTTTTCCAAAATATTTTAGAAAAGAATAGTGTAAGATGACATATAATTTAACTGTATTCATTAAGCATCCGAAGAAAAGCAAAAAAGATTTATCAAACTTCCACAAAATATTTTGTTCATGAAAATTGAAGTTAATTTAAATGAATCCTATACTATATTACATCCTCGACCAGTTGTCCTAATTTGTGTCAAAGATAAAGATGGAAAAATAAATGTCATGAGCTGTTCTTGGATAACTCCTGTAAGCGATGAACCACCACTTATAGCAATATCACTTTGGACAAAAGGATACACGCATAAGGTAATAGATGAAACCAAAGAGTTTACTGTAAACATTCCATCATCTAAATTAAAGAAGCAAGTTTGGTTAGCTGGAACAAAAAGTGGAAACAAAATTGATAAAACAAAGATTCTAGACCTAAAATTTACACCTTCTAAAACAGTATCAGTTCCATCAATTGAAGACTGCATCGGCACACTAGAATGCAAAGTTAAAGAAAGAATACTGTTGAACGAACAAATATTGTACATTGCTGAAGTCCAAAAAGCCTATGCAGAAGAAAACCTTTTCAAAAACAGAATGTGGAATGATGAAGCCAGCATACTATTGCATACGGGTGGAAAAATCTTTTCAATACCAAAAACAGTTTAAAAAAATAGGGAGGGGATTGTTGCTAAAACTTGCCCATGTACATCAAACATGTTTTCCCAGACTCTTCTTCCACTGAAGTTATAAGGTAAACGTGACCATAGTTTGAAGCTCCTATGTACCAAACAGGGTTTGAACCGGTTGGCAGGTTTAGGTCATAACTTGAAATAAGATTACCTGAAAAGTCGAGTAAACAAAGTTTATGTTTCATGTTAAACCAGTCTTGGCCAATAGCATATAACACAAAGATCTTGTTTATTGATGCATCCATGTTAAATAAATAAGGTGGCCAACTATTGAAAGACACCATTTTTGGAAAATCATATTGCCATAACGTTAAACCACTATCTTTTTTAAGAGCAAGAACACAATATTTTTTCGTATAAAGCCAACCGTCTATGTAAGTTGTATTAATACGGTCTAGGCCTACAAAAGTCTTATCAGAAACCTCTCTAATATTTAGTACACTAATATAGAGAGCACCGTATGCTGGATTTTCTTCACCTAATGTTAGGCTCTTAACCCAAAGAAGCTGTCCATTAGAAGAAAACTTTTGAATTTCTGTAGTTTCACTCCAAAAGCCAAAGTATTTCTAATAAGTAATTACAACATAAACATCATCAAACTGGCCATCGTAGATTCCATTAATCCAATACTCTCTAGGATGATATGGTTCACCGACTGGTTCAATTTCGATTTCAAAAACCTTATTAAAACGTGAATCATACTTAACCAAATATTTTTTTGCATCTTCATTTGGACAGCCATATACATATTACCGGCCTTTGTTAAGGTCATATCGTAAATAAATTGGAACCCACTTGTTTTCCATAAGAGTCTTCCAGACCAACTGTATACACCAACAAATTCTTCATACTCGTCAGATTCCTCCGAATTTCCACTATAGTTGTATGCGAACACTCCAATGCGACCCTTTGATAGTGATGGGGAAAAGAATTCTAGATTACTCTAAGTGTACTTTGATTTTACAAGACCGTATGGTGAAACTTGCGTATAGCATGATATGCATGAAAATTCAGTTAACCAATCAGCTGTTAAAACGTGTACTGTTCCATCATACCATACGCTAGCGTCATCAAAATAGCCGTCCAAAGTCTTATACCATTTAGGAGATAATGAGGTTGGAAGTGCTATAACTGCACTCGCATATGATGACAGAACCAGCATTAGCACGAGAAAAAAGACTACAGTTCTTTTTATAGCATATTATAAAATTTTCTTAAAATAAAAATTTTTAAAAATTATTTTTCATTACTTAATTCCATTTTAAACTCCTTTAAAAATTTTATCAAAAACATTTTTCTTTTTCGTGCAAACATTTTTCCTCTTTT
>JACIWG010000012.1 GCA_014361085.1 Nitrososphaeria archaeon | reverse complement strand
GATGGTTTCTGAACTTAGAAAGTTTGGTGAGAGAATGATATTTGTTGCACAATATCCTACACAGATTTCTTCAGAAATCATAAAAAACTGTGGTTTAAGAATTGTACACAGAGTTTCTTGGATGGAGGATATTAGGATATTAAAGGAAACGTTAGGTTTAAAGAGCGAGCAAGCAGAATTTCTATCTTTACTTAAAACTGGTGAAGCTGTAGTTAGTGTTGGAAGAATACGTTCCCCATTTCTTGTTCAAGTTGACGCTTCAGTAGTAGGAGACGGGGAAGAATCGGCTCAAGTCACCCTTCTCAGCGACAAGCTGTAGCCAATCTATTTCGAAACCATTAAACCTTTTCACGCCATTTATTGCATCAAGCGCATCTGATAAAACTTCTTTAGGAGACTTTAGCGAAGTCTCTATAACATGAATCTTTTCAAGCCCAAACTTTTTGCAAGCTTCAAAGTAGCAGTTACCTAAAATTTCTGCACCCACGTTCATCAAAACCTTCTTTTCAGGGTAACCTCGTTTTCTTAACCTTTCTTCTAAAATGTAGGGATTACATCTTAAGACTATTACAAGATCAACATTTTTCGATGAAATAACGTGTGGAAGTAGGTGGCCGACAAGTATAAAATTTTTTGAAAGAATTTTTTTAGAGATTAACTTCTTAAGCTTGTTTATGTCGGCAACTATACCATAGTCGTCTCTACCGATTATGGCACCCTCTAGCACACATATTCTATTTATGTTGAATACCTTGAAGCCTGTCGCCTTCGAAAGGTTCTTTGCCAGCGTCTTCTTGCCTGTTGCCGGTGTACCTGTTATACCTATCCTATCAAACAATACTATATGTCACTTTAGTCAACCGTCTGCTGTCTAACTGACGTTGGAGTAAATTCTATCACAAGAGAACTTTTGCATTTCTTACATAAACCGCTTAAGTATATCCTTCTTACTGGAGAATCCTTAAAGTTTATCTGCTGATTTAAAACTATATCAGTTGAATTGCATACTGGACAGTTCATATTGTTCACCAATTAAGGCCCATAAACGTCAACATATTTAAAATTTTTTCCAATTTTACAAAAGTTTTTAAATCCAAAGGTTATGGTTGCGATTATGATACCATTAGATGAGGATAAGGTTGTTAGGGCAGTTGAGAAGGCAAGCAAGTTTGTTGTCAGCGTAAGCACAGTCACACTAGTTTCAGATTACATGTTTTATAGTATGCCAGTGAGTGGTATAGGTTCAGGGATAGTTTATGATGGTAGAGGATTTATTGTTACAAACAATCATGTTATTTCAGAAGCTAGACAGATTAATGTAACATTACCAGATAATAGGGTTTATGAGGGAAAGATTGTAGGCAGTGACCCATTAACAGATGTAGCAGTTTTAAAGATAGCTAGGACAGGTTTAGCTGCCGCAGAATTTTATGATTCGGACAAACTTAAGGTTGGACAGTTCGTATTAGCTTTAGGAAACCCATTTGGTTTAGTTGGAGGACCGACTGTTACAGCTGGAGTAATAAGCGCGTTAAAGAGAAGGATACAGGCAAAGGGTGGACCAATTATCGAGGAACTTATACAGACTGACGCGGCAATCAATCCTGGAAACAGTGGGGGGCCGTTGATTAACTTGGATGGACAGGTTGTTGGAATGAGTACAGCAATTATACCTTATGCTCAAGGTATAGGTTTTGCTGTCACAAGCAATACTGTTAGAAGGGTTGCTGATGAAATAATTAGGTTTGGGCGTGTTGTTAGACCATGGCTTGGCATAAACGGGGTTGACATGAATCCGGGTATTGCAGAATATTATAATCTTGCAGTAGATTTTGGTGTACTTATAGTTTCTGTTGTAGAAAATAGTCCAGCATACTATGCTGACCTTCGTGAGGGAGATATTATAGTTCAGGTTGACGGAGAACGTGTTTTGAACATGAGCGACCTACTAACAATATTGTGGAAGAAGAAGGTTGGAGAAGAAGCTCTGATTAAGGTTATTAGGGGAGAGCGTGAAAACAGTTTTAGAGTAAAGCTTGCAGAGTCACCCTTTTACTAAACTTCTGGAACATCTCCAACAATAACCTCTTTTCTTGCACCGTCAACGTATAGCTTGTAAAGTTTACTCTTGTACTCGTAAACTATCTGCCAAACTGGAGCGTGAACATAATTTTTTTCTAAAACCTTAGCTTCAGTCCTTATGCTAATTATTTTATCAACTTCCCTTCGAACAAGATACTCGTGAAAGCTTTTAACGGCTTCAACAGCCCTTTCCTCAGCCTCCTCTGAACCGATTTCACTGTTAAGTACAATGCTATATTTTTCTATCCTACTTATGTCAAAGGGCACCTTTAACGTTGGACCAAGATGATATTCTCTTTCAGGAAAAAGTGTGCTTTTTCTTGCTACGACAACCCAGTCATATGAACCTTTTATCGTATCCCTTCTAACAACAGAGGGGCCGAGGCGTTCAAAGTAGCCTTCATAGGATGTTAAAGCATTCAAGGATACAATCCACAAAGGTATATACAGTAAGGTTTTTTCAACAATCTTGCCACGTCTTCTTAGGTCAGGAGGTTTTAGAAAGCCTTCACTGAACCAGTCTCTGACAAAATTTTCTATCATGTCCTTGTCAAGCTGGTTAACAAAAAGGCTATGTTCAAATGTAAAGGATTTGCTAACATCAAAAACACCCGTATAACCACAATATTGGCACGTGAATATTATGTCACCCTTATCAAATTTTAGGGGTGCACCACAGTGTGGACACCTTATCTCCTTTAATATTTCAGGCATACCAACAAGCTTATTAACTTAATACAGTACCTTATTTAATGTTACTGTATGGCAACATTAGTTCAGCTTAAAGCAAGAATGCTTATTGTACTTTTAGCCCTATTCATATTCTTTACACTCTTCTTTCTCCTAATAGCTTACCTGCTTGATGTAAGTCCAATATACAGCTTTATTCTAGCAGGATTATTCATACTACTACAGTTCATTATTGGACCCCACATGGTTCAGATTTCAACTGGACTAAGATATTTGAGAAAAGGAGAAAACCCGTGGCTTGAGGAGACTGTTAAAGAGCTTTGTGATAAAGCGAAAATGCCTTTGCCAAAGATTGCAATAGTAAATGACCCTACACCTAACGCATTCACCTTCGGCTACACAAGCAAGGGTGCAACCCTAGCGGTGCACAAAGGTTTGCTTGAAAAACTTAGTAGGGAAGAGATTGGGGCAGTCATTGGACATGAGCTTGGCCACATAAAACATAGGGATGCGTTTGTGATAACAGCCATTTCAGCCCTACCCCTTCTAGCATACTTGATTGCAAGAACAACCTTCTCCTTTGGAAGGATCTCTGACAATAGGAGGGGAAAGGGAGGAGCTTTAGCACTATTTTTATTAGCAATACTATCGTATACAATATATATTGTGGGACAGCTTTTCGTTTACGGCTTCAGCAGGATGAGAGAACACTATGCTGACGTTTATTCTGCAATTTTAACCAGAAGTCCTCGATCACTGATAGGAGCGCTTGCACGCATATCTTATGGCCTAGCTATCGCGCCTAAAGAGAATGCTGCAGTAAGAGCATTCTATATATCTGACCCAATCTATGCTTCAAAAGAGGTTAAGGAGATTTTGGAAAAAGAGGAAGTTTATGACCTAAACAGGGATAGAGTCCTCGATGAAAGGGAACTTGAGATTGCGATGGAGAAGGAGGCTGAATCGACATGGGTTAAGGTTAACAGCATGTTTTCAACACACCCACCAACCTATAAGAGGATAATGTTACTTAAACAGATAGATAAGGAATTGAGTACAGGCAATTTTAGTGAAAGAAGCTTATATCGCCTAATCTAGGCAGCCTTCTTTATCTCTTCCCTCAACTGTTCGTCAGTCTTTCCTGTTGGGTCTATTCCAAGAGCCTTCGCAGCCTCCTCAAGCTTAAGCCTTTCAGGAGACTTATTCAATTCAGCTGAAGCCTTCTCTATCTCCCTTTCTATTTCAAGCTTTCCCTTCTGAAATTCTCCAGTAGCCCTTCCAATAGCTCTAGCTATTTCTGGAATCTTGCTTGCACCAAAAAGTAGTACAACTACGACAATAAGAACCCAAAACCATTCCATGCCAACGATATTAAATACAAACTTTTCTAACATTCCTATCACCAGTCAACGTTCATAAACTTCTATTTAACTGTTTTCTTAGCAAAATAGTATCCCATAAGATATAGTATAATCATTGGTGCTGCAACAAACCACATTGTTATACCACTACCGTCAGGGGTGATGAAGGCGCCATAAATTATTGAGAAGACGACAAAATATCTAAAATACTTTTTATATGTGTCCGGCTTAACCAGTCCAAGCTTTGAGAGACCCCACATTATCGCTGGAACCTCAAAAGTTATACCCATCGCTATACATAATAGGGCAATAAACAT
Source organism: Nitrososphaeria archaeon (assembly GCA_014361085.1). GTDB lineage: Archaea > Thermoproteota > Nitrososphaeria > JACIWG01 > JACIWG01 > JACIWG01. The sequence continues at coordinate 15,558 of JACIWG010000012.1, read as the reverse complement.
TATAAAATCATTTATTGTAATATATGTTATTATACCGATGCTTGAAGCATACCGGTAAAGGAATTCGAAAGCGAATGGGACGAGCAGAAAGTAGCCGAAAACACACCCTATTATGAACAATATTGTTACAGGTAAAGTCAACTTGACAATAATCTTCTTTTCATGCTCGTACAATGCTGGTGCTACAAAAGCCCAGACTTCGTAAACTATGGCAGGCATTCCAACAATCACACCCAAAATTATGGAAATAAGCATTTCAGATATAAGTGCTTCAGAAGGCGATGTAACAATAATCTTAACATAGGATGGGAGAACCTGTTCTTCAAGAAACTGGATTAAGTTTGCTGCTGTATTGTGGAAAATGTTTGGATATGGGTATGGTATGTAAAAGTGTCCTAAGTCAAAGAATCTTATTTCGAAAAGGAAGAAAAATAATGCTAAGCCTACGACGATAGCAAAAATTCTTATAAGCCTCTGTCTAAGCTCTTCAATGTGCTCAAGTATCGTCATCTCTTTTCCAGGCAATGTTACCCGCCTACAATATGGTAGTCTCAAAAGGCTTTATAAAAATCTTTTAATTTCTCTAGCCATTTCCCTTATCTTTTCTTCAGGGTCGAATGCTTTAACAATTCCGCTTGCTACAAGAACACCTTCAGCACCAAGCTCAAGAGCTCTCCTCACATCTTCACCGCTAACGATGCCTGCACCACATATAAGCCTAGATTTTGAGCCAACACTTTTTACAGCACTAACAGAGTCTGTTATCACTTCCGGCCTAGCCTTTGAGACAGCAATACCGCTTCCTATAAGCTCAGGAGGTTCTACAGCAACAGCATCAGGCTCCATTTTAGCGAAGACTTTAGTCTTTCTAGGGTCGACAGCGCATACGATGGTAGCCATTCCCAAATCCTTTAAAATGGTGATGGTCTGCTTAACACGTTTAACTGGAAGCTGGTGCTCACTATGATTTATTAGGGAACCGCATACCCCAAAGCTTTTAACATATTCTGGTGAAATAAATCCTGTAGTGCTTCCAGCCTTGACTATATCAACATGCTGTGCGTAAACAGGTATAGAAACAGATGAGACAACAGAATAGAGTATGGGTGTTGGAGGGGCGACGACAATGTTTACTCCAAACTCTTTTGCAACCCTTTCAGCAGCCTTAGCCATTGCAACACCCTTTTCTCCAGAGGCTTCAAGATAGTTTTTCATATTAACTATCAGCACAGGAAACTTTAGCATGCTTATCTATTGGGGTATAATTTGATATCATAATATAGTTTGCTAAAAAATATTATTGCAGATATTGAAATTTTTTATTTAAAATAAATTTGGTAGGGAGGAACTAGAATTCCTCCTCTTCCTCTTCCCAGTCTTCATCCCAGTCCTCTTCCCAGTCGTCCTCGAAATCCTCTTCAAACTCCTCTTCAAATTCTTCTTCTAAATATGGCATAATAACACCGTCTTCTAATCAACTTTAGAAGACCATTTATAAACTTTTATTGCACAGGTTAAGACAGGATGTTCATTCACGTCAAGTCAAGCGAAAGCATACCTTTAGCTAAAAGGGTACTGTATACTGGGGGCATAATAGTTTTTCCAACCGAAACAGTGTATAAGGTTGGATGTCTTCCTACAGACCAGAAGGCTATACAGAAACTTTATACTATGAAAGGATATGATTTAGAATATCTTATCCTTTGCGACAGTTTAGATAGTGCAGCAAACATTATAAAATGGAATCCATTAATAGAAAAGTTAGCGGAAAATTTTTGGCCTGGACCTCTAACAATAGTTGGCAAGTTAAAGAAGGAGATTAAACTTGAAAGATTCTTTGGCACATCAGGTAAAGTGGCTGTTAGGGTACCGTATCACATGTGGGCACTCAACCTTCTAAAGGAAGTTGGAACCATAATCTGTTCTAGGGCCTGTAGGCAGGGATATGGGCCTCCAACAACATTACCTCAGACACTCGTGAGACTTGGTAGAAACGCTGACTTGTACGTTGATGGAGGGGAAACAGTTTATGGAAAAGAGTCTACAAAGGTTGACGTTAGCGAAGGAAAGGTTGTTATATTGAGGGAGGGTGCTTTACCGGCTACTGAGTTAAGGCAGAAGATTTAAGTTTATAATATTTTGAGAAGACAGCTGCACTCCTATCACATAATATTTTTCCAACACCATAGTTTTTAACTTCATCTTCTGAAAGATTATGATATCTTATTAGAAATTCAAGCCTTTCATTAGATGGTTCCAGAATTTTTTCATCAAAGACTCCAAAGGATTCCAAGTATTTGACCATTTCAATAACCTTTTCACGTGAACCGAATCCTGCTAGAGCAAACTCTTTCACATTATCTGCTGGAAGAGCGTCCCTTAATGCACTTTCAATCTTTTTTGTGCAAAGAAATTTTAGAAGAATGTCAACTCTAGCCTTTTTAGCAACATATAGGCCTCGCTTAAATGCTTCATAGGCCTGCAAGAGTATTATTCGTGCGTGTTCAGCGTCCGCTATAAAACGTTTATCCAAAACCTGTACCACAATGTCTCCAAAACCTTCTAGAATCTTTTGAATGTATGCTGCATTATATTCTTCTTTAACCCTAAAACCTGAACAGAATAGAACAGTATCATCCTCTATACTTTCTATCATAAAAGGATATCACTTTATCCAAAAGCCTAGTGTCAGCCCCCCTGTCTTAAAAAATCTTTCTTACATCAACTCCGTTAGCCTTAAGCTCCTTATAGCATTCGAAAAGCTCCCAAGGATAAATTATCCAAGCACTAGTTTCACTAACATAAACGTCCGGACTTATAACCCTATGAGGTTTAACATGTAATGTGAAGATTTTGATACACTTTGGATTAAGGCTTTTAAGATATTCTACGGCAGCCTTCAAACTTTCCCCAGAGTCTATAACATCGTCTACAACAAGAACATTTTTTGAGTCTACAAGAGTTTTAGATATTTCTCTAACTATAGGCTTCTCACTCCTCCTGCCGATGCCAGTATAATATTTTACGTCCACTACAATCACTTCACCAATTTCAAGTAGATCTGACATAATTCTAGCTGGCACAAGCCCTCCTCTCGAAAGAGTAACTATCACATCAAACTTTACACCCATTTCAATAACCTTACAGGCTCCTTCAACACACATTTCAAAAATATCATCCCATGATGGTGTAATATACTCCAAACTAACCACCATGCGTTACTGGAACTAAGGTAATAACATCACCTTCATTAACTTTTGTATCCAAACCATTCAAGGCAGAAACCTCAACACCATTTACAAGAATAAGCGTGTTCCTCCTATCCACTGAAACAGACTTATCCAACTTTATCCTATTCAAATATTTAATAAGAGAACTTATGTCCTCAACCCTTTCTTCTAGGATAAGATATTCTTTTCCAAAAAGCATCTTAAGATGCCCTACAAAGACAACCTTCATAAAACATCATTCCCTAAATAAAGCTAACTCTGCCCTTTCACACCCTCACCTTCTTCAACCCTATCCAGTTTCCTCATATAGCTTGTAATGTATCCGGCAACCATGTTCCTCAAACTTTTAGAATAAAATTTAACATACTTTTCAACAACCTTCTTGTTTGTTTCAAAGTCTGTAGTAAACTCTTTACCATACTTTTCTATCAACGTCAAAGCAAGATTTCTAACTAGGCCCAAGACTATTCATCTCCAAGCAACCTTCTACCCAAGTAGCTTTGCGAATTCTCCCATATAATATTTAAAGTTTCTTCCAAACTTTTTCTAAATAAATTAGAAACAGTATAGACTATGCTTGACAAAAGAAGAGGGGAAGAGGTAAAGCCTTCAAAACATACACCATATGCTACTGGAGCATCAGTTTCAACTAACACTCTAGAAAAATCACATTTTTGAAAAAGTTTTCTTGTAGACTTACTGTAAACAAGCGTTGGACCGAAACTGAAGAAGAAGCCCATATCAAGCCCCCTTTTAAGCATCCTCTCGTCACCGCTAAACCAGTGTAAAAGAACCCTAGAAAGCCTATATGATGAAAGCGTTTCAATAACCATTTCCTGAGCCCTACGCGAGTGAACATTCACGGGCAAATCATATCTTTCAGCTAAAGAAAGCTGCTCTTCAAAAACCTTCTTCTGAACATTCATTGGCACGATTTCAACATACTTTCCATCCAAACCAATTTCACCTATACCAAAAACATGTCCAACATTTTCTTTCAAAAGATTCTCGAAATCTATTTTAGAAAATGATAGTGCACACCAGGGATGGACACCGACAAACGCTTTAACAAAATAATGTTTTAATGAAAATTCTAAATTTAGCTTACTTGAAGACAGATCCATACCATTAGCAAAAACAATAACATTCCCTAGCCAACAAGAAGATAAAATCCAGTCCAGATACGGCTTAAGCTCATCGTCTACAAGATGAACATGAGCGTCAACAAGAGAAGACATACTCCAAGTCTCGATAAAAGACCTTAAAAATATTGTATAAAATTTTATAGTAGACAAAACAAATAGAAAACACACCCCCTACCAATGAAATATACAATTAACAACCCTAAATTTTAGACAAAAATGATTAAATGAATTGCCATCACACTAAGTTATCCAACAAAACATAAAATGTGTTGTAAACAATATTATAATAATAAAAAATAACTTTTTAGAATGAACTGCTTGCAAAAACGTAACCGTAAAATAGGATGCTATAATATCAAAATATTCTCTTTTAGACCCTAGCCTATAACTTTATTGGGACCTTTGTAGTCAGTTGTCTGCCTTCTACTGTAACTTCCACGATTATTGTATAGTCTCCTAGGACAATTTCCACGTTCATGGATGACAATCTTTCAACAGTCCATAATTTGAGTGTGAAGTTGCATAAACTTTTTCCACCTTTTCTCCGAGAGAGGTTGTCGTATTAGGTAACAATATACCGAACTCGGCCACCTTTCCATTCTTAGAATTCAGTATGGTAACATTCAACATGTTCTCTAGCTCACCTTCTGTCCCATACAGGTGAAATTTGGACCAAAGTACCTTTCAAACTCTACCGTTAGAGTTTGAGATTGTAAAAGTATTTATGGAACATGTATATACGCATTTTTATAGAAAAAGAGTGGATTGTTTTAAAAGCAGCCAACAATTAATCTATGAAAAAAGTTGGATTCTAGAACCTTTTATTATACCAATTATTTTGTACAGAGCAGTAGATCCGTTCCTAGACTTTAATTTGGAGGAAATAAGTTAACTCGAGTATTAGGTGCTCCGGCCGGGATTTGAACCCGGGTCCGCGGCTCGAGAGGCCGCTATACTTGGCCGGACTATACTACCGGAGCATGTTGTGTGAGGGTTTTCACTTTGGGATAAATATCCTTTGCCTTTACATTATAGTATCTTTTACTGTTTAGTTTAGGTTTTTATTACATATTTTGTTGCTAGTCTTATGTCTTCTGCCTTTATTGTCTTTCTTCCTGCATGTGTTGAAAGTTCTACTGCATGTCTGCCTATTTCTACTCCTATTTGGTCTAATGTTTTTGCTAATTCTATTAGAGCGTCTTCTCCCGCTCTTGTTGCACCAGCCTTCTTTAATATCCTGTATATTGGAGCTAGTCCGAATTCAAATTCTTCCGGTGACATCTTAACCCCTTAACACCTCCTTTCTTATAAAAGTTTTATTTTTGGGCTATATTTGCTTTATGGTTCTAAAATTTGGAAATTTTATGCTAAAAGGCCTTTAATAAAAGAATATTAACATTTATGGATATTTTGATCGATTAGAAAATGTTTTATAAGCTTTTATCAATATTTTTTTCTATGTTCAAGTTCAAAACTATTTCTGCAATATCGCTTGCATACTCAGCTGTTCTACGTACACTTTCAACCATTAACCTTAAAATTGGAGCATTTTTGCCTTTAGTTTCCTCAATTAACTTAATGAACTCATTTTCTATAATAGAAATTGATTTTGCTTTGTAAATAACTTTATCAGCTTGTACATAATCTTTTTTGTAGAGAGAATTTATAGCTTCCTCAAACAAATTTTTTGCAAACATGCTGATTTCTAAAAACTTTTTGATTATTAAATCATTTATTGGAGGCTCTAACAAAAGAATGTTTTCAGCGATTTTGACCAAATGGTCAGCTATTCTTTCGACAAACTTTACAATAACTCTATATCCTAGGCAATCTCTTGGATTTGTAAGACCACTTACTTCTAAAATTTTTTCATCTTCTACAGCAGCTTTCAACTGTCTTATAATATAGAGGTAAAGGCGGTCAACTTCATCATCAACACGGATTATTTCATTAGCAAGATCCTTGTTTAATTGCACTATTGCCACCGAAATATCATTATACATTGAGATTATAATATTGCATGCACGTCTGAGAGCATTTTCTAGGGAAAGTTCAGGATGGCCTATCAATATTCTAATTTCAATTTCCTTTGAATCCTCTGAAAGGACTTCAGCGCCGATCAGCTTTTTTCTTAAAAATTCTTTAATTTTATTCCGTTGCAAGGGCGATAACTCTTCACTCCTCGTTTTAACTCTTATAATACTGTATCCTACCAAGTACAGGGAGACAATCTTTCTTATTATTGTGTCCAGATTATCATTTCCTGAAATGGTTATAAGACCTCCTTTAGGCTTCAAAGATTTTACAATATCCTTTGGTGTAATCAAAAGTGTTTGATTGTCTTTTTTTGAAATAATAAGCTGGCTTCCAGCCTTAAGGCCTAGATCCTTAACCCATTTTTTAGGCAAAGATATTATGTAAGTTGACTTGCCTGTAATCTGTATCTTTCTAACTTCTCCAGTATCTAATTTGTTAAAAACATCTTTATCTAAATAGTCATATATAGACATTATAGCCCTATATATACTATTTGGACAATCTATATAAAATTTACTAAGTTGAGCTTATTTTGAGCAATATGCAAAAAAAGATATTAGCTGGAGTGGTTGCAGCAATAATAATAGTGCTAGGGATATTTGTTGCAATACCTTATCTTCAACCAAAAACAGAGACAGTTACACAAACAATAGCTGCTACAGTAATTCAGACAAAATCGGTTACTGTAACACAGTCAACTTCTACAACCCAGTCAAAAAATATAATTCTTAACGGTGCAGGAGCAACTTTCCCCTACCCATTGCTTTCGAAAATGATTGTAGAGTACAATAAAATATATCCTAACATTATGATCAATTACCAATCAATAGGAAGTGGAGGAGGGATTAGACAGCATACAAACAAAACAGTGGACTTTGCGGCGTCAGATGCACCATTAAATGAAGAACAAAGAAAAGCCGCCCCAAATACATTACACATACCAATAACCATTGGATGTGTGGTAGTAGCATATAATCTTCCAAATGTTCAAAAAGGATTAAAGCTGACTGGAGAATTGGTTGCTGAAATATTTTTGGGTAATATAAAAAAAATGGAATGACCCAGCTATAGCGAACCTTAATCCAGAAATTCAACTTCCTGATAAAGAGATTATAGTTGTACATAGGTCAGATGGTTCTGGCACCACATTTGTCTTCACAAGTTACCTTTCAATGGTTAGTTCAGAATGGAGTTCAAAAGTTGGTAAGGGAACCGCAGTACAGTGGCCTACAGGACTTGGTGCAGCTGGAAATGAAGGTGTAGCAGGCGTTATTAGAGGAACACCTTATACCATAGGATATGTTGAGCTAGCCTATGCACTACAAACAAAAATGAGCTATGCCTACCTCAAGAATAGGGATGGGAATTTTGTTGAACCAAGCTTAGAGTCTTCAGCCGCTGCCGCTGAAGCATTATCTCCACGTTTACCGAGGGGAGAAGAAAGCTGGGAGAAAGTAAGTTTACTGAATGCGCCTGGAGCAAATAGTTATCCTATTGTAAGCTTTAGTTATGTACTTGTATACAAGGATCTTTCTATTTTACCTAAAATGGATAGAGACAAGGCTGTCGAGCTAGTGAAATTCCTTTGGTGGGCAACACATGATGGACAACAATATGCACCAAATCTACAGTATGTGCCATTGCCTAATTCAGTTATAAGCTTGAACGAGGAGACAATTAAATCGATTACCTTTAATGGAGAAAAAGTATGGAGCTAATATGGATGAGAACATGAAGTACCCTCCAAAATTTTTTTTGTCTGTAGATGATTTTTTTAAGTATATTTTAGGAATTATTTCAGGCCTAGTAGTTTTAACCTTATTTTTTATGGTTCTAGAATTATTCAGACACTCTTTACCAGTACTCAGTTTAAAATTTGTTTTTGGAGTTAATTGGAATCCTGTTGTGGGTAGTGAAGAGTACGGTATTTTACCCTATATTTTGGGTACAATGGTGACGTCGGTTATCGCTATCGTTGTAGGTGTTCCAATAAGTTTAGGCATAGCAATATATCTTTCAGAAATGGCACCAAATTTTATAAGAACAACTCTTTCGTTTATAATCGAACTTTTGGCTGCCGTACCTAGTGTTATATATGGTCTTTGGGGCCTTTTCATATTCAGATTTTGGGTTAGAGATTTTATAGAGATACCTTTATCTAAATATTTAGGCTTTTTACCAATTTTTCAAGGAGAACCTTTTGGATTAGACATACTTACTGCAGGATTAATCTTGGCTATTATGATAATACCTACAGTTGCATCTGTTTCAAGAGAGGTTTTAATGGCGGTTCCAAATTCTCAGAGGGAGGCAGCATATAGTTTGGGAGCTACAAAATGGGAAGTTATAAGGTTGGGAGTTTTAAGCTATGCAAAATCCGGTATAGTTGGAGCAGCAATTTTAGGACTAGGTAGGGCTGTTGGTGAAACAATGGCTGTCACAATGGTTATTGGCAACGCTATCGGAGCCGCTGCTTTGCCAACATCATTATTTAAGGCAGGCCAGACCATGGCATCACTTATAGCAAATGAATTTAATGAGGCAGATCCGACGTCACTTCATCCAAACGCTTTAGTAGGTGTTGGATTAATTTTATTTGTTTTAGCATTAACAGTCAATTTGTTCGCCCAAGTACTTGTATGGCGTATATTAAAGATAAAGGAGGGTGCAGTAGAATAATGCAAACATACTTAGTTAGAAAGTTTAAAGACAAATTTGCTTATGCTGTTTGTCTAGCATGTGTTATCGTAGCAGTCATACCTTTGGGAAGTATATTGTTTGAGGTAACCAAGAACGGGCTTCCTGCATTAAACATGGAGTTTTTTATTGAGGGACCTAGAGCAATTGGTGAACCAGGTGGAGGTATAGCTAACTCAATTCAAGGAACTCTAATACTTATAGGATTAACAAGTTTGATTGGCGTACCAATAGGTATTTTATCAGGTATTTATTTGGCTGAATTTGGAAACAATAAATTTGGGAAGATTGTAAGATTAACCAACAATATTCTTGCACAATTTCCTTCGATAGTAATTGGAATATTCGCTTATCTTACAATAGTTTTATTAATTGGCAGTTTTTCACCTTTAGCTGGAGCGATTGCTTTAGCCATTATAATGATTCCCATTATTACAAGAACTACTGAAGAGTCTCTAAAATTGGTTCCCAATACACTAAGGGAGGCGTCGATGGCTTTAGGAATTAGAAGATGGAGGACAATTATGAGCATAGTTTTGGTTTCAGCAAAAAATGGTGTGGTTACAGGAATAATGCTTTCTATATCAAGAATTGCTGGGGAAACGGCACCATTAATAATGACTATACTTGGAAGCCAATGGTTCTTTTCGGGACTAACTGAGCCAATGGACGCTCTCACGTTAAGGATTTGGAGATTAGCCTTACTTCCATACGATTATGCACACACAACAGGATGGGGTGCAGCACTAGTTTTAATTATTATTGTACTCTCATTAAATATACTCGCAAGGATTTTAACAAGGTCAAAATTTGTGTTAAGAGGTGTATGATTGGAATGAATAAAGAACTATTATCAGTAAGCTCTAAAGAAAGAGTTAATCAAACTTACAAAATTGAAACCGAAAATTTGAATGCATGGTTTGGGACAAAACAGGCTCTTAAGGACATTAACATAAAAATTAGAGCTAATTCTATCACAGCAATAATAGGGCCATCAGGGTGTGGGAAATCGACACTTATTAGATGCCTAAATCGAATGCATGAACTTGTTCCTTCTGCCAAAGTTTCGGGTAAGGTCTTCCTAGATGGCGTTGACATATATTCAAAGAACGTTGACCCAGTTATAGTTAGAAGGAGGGTTGGCATGGTTTTCCAGAAACCGAATCCATTTCCTACAATGTCTATTTATGATAATGTGGCAGCAGGACTTAAATTAAATGGTATAAGAGATAGAAAGAGATTAGATGAAATTGTTAGAAAAAGTCTTGAACAGGCTTGGCTTTGGGATGAGGTTAAAGATGATTTAGACAAACCTGGTGCAAGCCTCTCTGGAGGACAACAGCAGAGACTTTGTATTGCAAGAGCCTTGGCTGTTGAGCCTGAAGTACTTCTCTTGGACGAACCTACTTCAGCCCTTGACCCAATTGCAGCTTCGAAAATTGAACAACTTATAGTATCATTAAAAAGGGATTACACTATAGTTATAGTTACACATAACATGCAGCAGGCTGCTAGAGTTTCTGATTACACAGCATTCTTGTATTTGGGAAGACTTATAGAATATGATGTAACAGCAAAAATATTTAGTAATCCTAGGGAGGAGTTAACTGAAAATTATATCGCAGGTAGATTTGGTTGAGGTGAATATATTTGGTTAGATTAATGGACATTGGTCTTGAAAGGCTAAAAAATTTGGTAGCTGAAATGGGAGAATATTCGGCAAAAACAGTCTTCCTTGCAATCGATTCATATGGTCAAGGAGAAGATTTAATGGACCACCTTTATGTTAGGTCAAAGGAAATACAAAAGATGCATGATGAAGCAAGTGAGCTTGCAGTGGAATTAATTGCAAGATACCAGCCAGTAGCCTCTGACCTACGCTTTATTAAATCATGTATGGAAATAGGATATGGATTCCTAAGGTTTTCAAGATACGCATTCGACATATCACAGGTGTTAAGATTATTCGGAGACGTAACAGTATGTGATAAGAAAGAAGTTATTAGGGCTGGAGAACATGTCAAGGAAATGGTAAAAATAAGTATTAAAGCATTCATAGAAAAAGATATTGATTTAGCTAAAAAGGTAAGAGAAATGGACACATTAATAGACAAGATGTACCTTGAAACCCTAAAGAAGGCTTCAAAGACAACCAACAATAACATTAAATGCATCATTTCTGAAGTACTAGTCCTAAGGTATATTGAAAGGATAGCGGATCATGCAACATACATAGCCGACTCTGTAGTATACATTGTTTCTGGGGAAAAAAGAATATAAAAAATAAAATTTGGGGTTTGGTTTACAGAATTATTTTAGTAAAGCTTCTAGCCTATTGTTTACGGTATCCCAGTTAACTATGTTCCAAAAGTTTTCAACAAACTTACCCCTATCATTCTTGTAATCTATATAGTATGCGTGCTCGAAAACATCTAGTACCATAAGTATTCTGAACATTGGGTAAACGTTTGTGTTATGCTTTTCAACCTGCATTATCAGTGGTCTAGATGTTTGCATGCAATAGGTTAGTGCAGCCCATCCTGAACCTTCAACCGTAACCGCGGCTTGAGTGAACTCTTTCTTAAATCTTTCAAAGCTTCCGAACTCCTTTTCTATTTCATCACCAAGTTTTCCGCCAGGTTTACCTCCTGCCTTTGATGGCGGAGCAAGATTTTCCCAGAAGAGTGTGTGTAGTAGATGTCCTCCAATGTTCCAGGAAAGTTCTTTGAGCACTGCTTTTATGTCTATGTCAAGGTTTTCTTTATGTGCCTTATCCAGTTTTTGGAGTATGTTGTTTGCTCCATTAACGTATGCCTGATGGTGTTTTGTATGATGTATTCTAAGCTGCTCCTCTGACATATATGGTTCAAGATCCTTGTAATCGTAAGATAATTTTGGTAATGTATAGAATTTTTCTACTTGCAACATTTTCACCTAAAAACTTTTTTAGCGTCAACGTCTTATATACCTTTTGTTTTTTGCCCTAATTTCAGTAACATTAACATTATTAAATACTATTTTAATAATAGTTTCAGTTCTTAATATAGTAGTGGTAAGTAGTCGTTTATGCTAGGCTTCTTTTCTTCAATTTCCCTTATAAACCTATTAAATTTTATTGGATGCAGTATCCTAAAGAATGTAAGCTTTCTATTTAATTTCTTCTCCAGCTCCTCATCTCTTTTAGAAATTATCTTGAACCTGTCATAAATTTTAAGCATTTTATCCAATTTTAGGTAAAGGTCACGTCTTGTTGTATATAGTCTATTCAGAAACTTGCCCCTATATTCAAGGTCTTCTAAAAGTTTGATGAACTCAATATTCACCTTTAATGATGAAGGTATTTCATTATCATAGAAAGATTTTATGCTATCATACCATGAATTAAAGACATTGTTTTCAACATTAAGGTAGCTTAAAGAAAACTTTAGTAGGAGAAAGAGCCAAAACTTTTCCGGGGCATCACATTTGTCTAAAAATTCTTCTGATATGCATTTTTCGTAATATGATACAAGTTTTTCAGGATTCTTTTGCAGCTCATCCAATAGCTCTCGCAAACTTTTCTGTATAGCTTCAAGAAGCTTCGGCCTCTTTTCAACAACCTTCCTATATAATGTTATATGATAGCCTCTTTCCTCTTCCTGCACATCCTTTTCCACCAGCAAAGTTAATAGGCTTACACATATTTACTTTTACCAAAAATTTGTATAAAAATTCGAGTATAAAAAACTTAAATTCTTTAAAATGTAATGGTATTGCTTGACATGCTCCAATATTATATTTTAGAATTTTCCAAAAAAATTGTTGGTGGCTTAAATGGTTAATTTAAGAAGATTTGTTGGAATGATTTCCGCAATAATACTTTCTACACCATTAAACATTATGACGCTCATATTTTCTTCTAACACACTTTTGGGGATAACTACTGTTATATCTAGTTATGTTGCCCTCTCATTATGTGGCATATTTTATGATATAATCTTGTCAAAGATAAGGGATTCGATTTCATCTTATGGAAGATTTTTAGCCTACACTGGAATATTCTGGATATCGGTCTTTCCAATTCAACAATATTTTATCGAAATAGTTATATGCTATGTTTTTGAGCAACCATTAACATCCTTCACATTACAGTATCTTATTTTTGGAATGATATTTGGTCTAGGATTTGGACTACTCTTTTCAGTAGTATACGTGAGACTGTTCACATACGTTATGTTGAAGGGTTCAGAAAAAGGTGAAAAATTGAAGTCTAAGAAGAGGGTTTAAAATATTTCTTTTCAACTCCAGCTGCAACAGCCCAGAGATTTCCAACCCTAATTTTACCTATTTGGGAGCAGAGCATTAGAGCATCAAATCTGTTTATCCCAAACCTTTTTTCCATGAGAAGTACAAGTTCTAAAAACGCTATCCTAATTGCGTCTTCAAAGCTTCTTCCCTGAGCTGTTGTCGCAACACACATTATTTCATTATCGTTCTCTATCCTAGGCCAATCGATTCTCTCGTCAACCAAGTCCACTTCTATTTCAATTTCAGCAGGCATTTCCACTGCTGTGCCAGAAATTTCGCCATCACCTTGTATGGCGTGGGCGTCACCAATATAGAGTAGGCCACCTTTATGGAATATTGGAAGAAAGACTGTTGCGCCTGGACATATGTCAGGAATGTCCATGTTACCGCCATGTCTTCCAGGTAATATGCCTGATGATATTCCTTCAGCTTCAGGATATGGTGCTACACCTATTGTTCCAACCATAGGCTTATATGGTAATATTATGTTATTGAAGTACACTTTCTTATCTTCAATCTTACATATTTTTGTCTTTAAAGGCAATCTTGTACCCATAAACTTGAGTACAGGAACATCTGTTAGATACCTTTCATTGAATTCTGAAAAGTATGTTGCACCCTGCCCGATTGTCGGTCTTATATCCAATACTTTTACAGTCAAACATTTACCTGCTTCAGCACCTTCAACATATATTGGGCCAACAATCGGGTTTCCGAATGGAATCTTGCTCCTATCCCTAACATCACCTTCCTTCCTAATCTGCCCAGAACTTGCATCCTCCACTTCAACAACAACCTTTTCTTTTGGCCTAATGTATAGTATAGGTTTATCGTATGGGCTTAAAGTATACTTTAAACCTACATCCTTAAACGAGATCCTCTTAACCATAAATCTAACCTCATTTCTACCATGCAATAGAATGTATATAAAAATTTATTATATTAATGCTTAAATATTAAACAAATTTTTTATACAATATGCTGGATCTTATAATTTTAGGTGGAAAAGTAGTAGATGGTACAGGAAATCCATGGTATAAGGCTGATATTGGAGTAAGAGAAGGAAGGATTACAGAGATTGGAAATTTAAGGGGAGAAAGTGCTGATGAGGTAATAGATGCTGAAGGCCTTATTGTTTCACCAGGATTTATTGACATGCACAGCCATTCAGACATTACTATACCCTTCAACCCATACATGGATAGTGCAATCATGCAGGGTATAACTACAACTGTTGTAGGAAACTGTGGAATAAGCCCTGCACCAGTAAATAGTGAAAGAGAAGATGCTCTTAAAAGTTATCTTAAACAGTTTCTGCCTCCACAGTTGAATATAGAATTTAAGTGGCAAAGTTTTAGAGAATATCTTGAATGGGAAAAGAGTAGGGGAGTCTCATGCAATGTTGCACATTTGGTCGGCCATGGGACGATAAGAATAGCTGCTATGGGAATGGACGCACGTGAACCGGAAGAACATGAGATGGAGAGCATGAGAAAGCTTGTTGATGAGGCGATGGCTTCAGGAGCGTTCGGATTATCGAGTGGCCTAATATATCCTCCTGGAGTATATTGTAAAACGAATGAGCTTATAGAGCTTGCTAAAGTTGTTTCAAAATATGATGGAATATATGCGTCCCATATAAGGGGAGAGGGTAAGACGCTAGTTGAGGCTGTGCTGGAGGCGATAAAAGTTGGTGAAGAAGCAAAAGTTCCTGTGCAAATTTCCCACCATAAGGCAGCTGGAAGACAAAATTGGGGAAAGACGAAGAAAACACTTTCTATTATGGAGGAGGCAAGAGAAAAGGGTGTTGATGTAACATGTGATGTTTACCCATATACTGCTGGCATGACATCTCTAATAACACTTTTACCACCTTGGGCGCATGAGGGTGGAATAGAAAATCTTCTACGTAAGCTAAGAAACGATGTCTATAGGCAGAAGATTAGAGATAATATGATAAAGGGTTCTGAGGGATGGGAAAGTTTTGTGAAAGAATATGGTTGGGAAAACATTTACCTAAGCTCAGTGAAAAGTGAAAAGAATAGACGTTTTGAGGGAAAAAGTTTTAGTGAAATAAAAGAGTTAATGGGTGCAGAAGACGAGTATATGACATTATTTGACATTTTAGTTGAGGAGGAAGGGTGTGCTACAATGATCGTTTT
>JACIWG010000118.1 GCA_014361085.1 Nitrososphaeria archaeon | reverse complement strand
CTAACTGATGCAACATTTTTAACTTCATTCGTTATCCTCGTACTTATTCGCTCGAGGACACGGTATGGTATTTTAACCCAGTCCGCTGTCATACCATCCTTTGATGACACAACTTTAACCGTCACAATATATCCATAGTATCTTGCATCACCTAAAACTGCTACTGCCCTATCGTCTCCAACGTAAGCGAAGGCCTGCCAAACCCTATCATATAGTCCCGCCCTTTTCAACTCTTCTTCCACTATCGCACTCGCCTCCCTACATATGTACAATTTTTCCTCTGTAACCTCACCTATTATCCTTGCAGCTAAACCGGGTCCAGGAAATGGGTGACGTTTTACTATAGATTCTGGTAAACCTAACTTTTTCGCCATCTTCCTAACCTCGTCCTTGTAAAGGTATCTAAGTGGTTCAATAAGCTCGTATGAAATATTGGATGGGAGTCCTCCAACATTATGATGTGTTTTTATTGTTGAAGCAGGTCCACCTGCTCTAGCACTCTCTATAACGTCAGGATATAGTGTTCCCTGAGCAAGGTACCTAAATGGACCATATTTTTCTGCAACATCATTAAAGACTTTTACGAAAGTTTCTCCAATAACCTTCCTCTTCTCTTCAGGGTTGACTATATTCCGTAATCTTTCTAGAAACTGTTTTGAAGCGTCAACATAAAATGGATTTAAACCTATTGCGTTAAGTGTTTTCATAACATTTTCTGCTTCACCTTTTCTTAAAAGACCATTGTCTACAAAAACGCAGAAAAGATTCTCTCCAACAACCTTTTTAACCAAAAATGCTGTAACAGTCGAATCTAATCCGCCACTTACTGCACATATAACTTTTCCACCAGAATATTTTTTCCTCACCTCCTCCAACGCTGAATCAATATATGAAGTTGTCTTCCAGCTAGGTTTACATTTACAGACTTTGTAAAGAAAGTTTTTGAGTATCTTTTTTCCACCAATGGTGTGTACTACCTCTGGATGAAATTGTACGCCATAAATTTTTCTCGTCTGGTCAGCGAAGGCGGCATATCTTATATTTTCTGTGCTGGCGAGTCCTTTAAAGCCGCTTGGAAGCTTTAACACTCTATCTCCATGGCTCATCCAAACTATAGTCTCTCTTTTAACTCCATCAAATATGTCGTCATCATCCTCTATAAAGAGTCTTGTTTTACCATACTCTCTAACCTCTCCCTTCACAACCTCTCCACCAAGCTGTAATGCGATCATCTGGTGGCCATAGCATATTCCCAGAATTGGTAAGCCCAAACCATAAACTCTCTCATCAACTAGTGGTGCGTTTTCATCATAAACGCTTGATGGTCCACCAGAAAATATTAGTCCCCTAAAACTGTCTAGAGCCTTCAAATTTTCTGAAATTGAATCAAATCTGATAATTTCACAATAAACTTTAAGTTCTCTAACCCTTCTGCTTATTAAATGCGTATACTGTCCTCCAAAGTCTATGATAGCAATCTTGTCCCCTACTTCTTGCATACCATCTCGTAAGAAGATATGATTTTAAAGATTATCCTATCATACAAGAATTTTATTGACGCCTTACTGTAAGATGACAACTATTGTTCTGATTCCATTTTCATTATGAAATCAACTATTCTATTTTTTAAAGGTTCTCCATCTACTTCTTTAGCAAAAAATCTTACCCTAACCACAGGCCTATTGATTGCAATAACATTGTCTATACTTGCAGGTGTACCCAAAACTATTGCATCACATTCTATTCTAGAAATTGTTTCCTCCAAATCCTTTAGCTGGCTTCTATTGTATCCTACCGCCGGCAAGACTGGGCCAATGTGAGGATATTTTTTGTAAATTTGGGCAATAGTTCCAACAGCATGATCGCATGGGTCAATAATTTTTGCACCATATGCTTTTGCAACATATGCTCCAACCGCCTCAGCAAGTCCTCCATGTGTTACTGTCGGCCCATCTTCTACTACGATAACACGTTTTCCTTTAATGAGTTCAGGCTTATCAACTTTAGCTTCTGAAATAGTTTTAGCTACGAGTGCATTAGGCTTTTCCTCACCTATAAACTTCTCTATTTCTTCAACCTTTTCCTTTTCTACTAGATTAATTTTGTTTATAACGAATATATCCGCTGACCTAAAGTTAACTTCACCCGGATAGCTTTTCAGCATGTCATTGGCTCTAAGCGGGTCTATTACGCAAATGCTTATGTTTGGCGAATAGAATGGTATATCGTTGTTTCCACCATCCCACACTATTATATCCCCTTCACCTTCAGCCCTCCTAAGAATCTTCTTATAGTCTACACCAGAGTATACGATATTGTTTTCATAAAAATGCTGTTCATATTCTTCCATCTCCTCAACACTAACATCATATCTTATTAGGTCATCAAATTTCTCGAACCTTTGAACGGGTGTATCAAGTCTCCCATATGGCATTGGATGTCTTATTATAACAGGCCTTTTACTGCAATCCTTTATTATAGATGCAACATATCTAGAAATTGTACTCTTTCCACTACCTGTCCTTGTTGCTACAACAGCTATCACAGGTTTTCTCGCCTTAATCATCGTATCCCTTGGACCCAGAAGATGAAATGATGCTCCAGCAGAAAGCGTCTTCGATGCAAGATGCATAACATGTTCGTGTGAAACATCACTGTACGAAAAGTATACATCATCTATATCATGTTTTCTTATCAGTTCAACAAGCAGTTCTTCACTATATATTGGTATACCCTTCGGATACCTTTTCCCACATAATTTTGTAGGATATATTCTATCAGCTATTCCAGGTATCTGTACTGCAGTAAAAGCTATAACCTTAACATCATTTCTATTCTAAAGTAAACATTAAAGTCTCTTCCCTGCACCTAAAATAATAATTTTGTGAACCACAAAAACCACTACCTTTTACATAGTAGTTTATGTATATAATTTTTATTGTATTAACTAAACTTTTTCAATATCCTTTTTCAAATATATGATTATTTTGTACATTTTAAGCTCACAAACCTTCTTTATCCCCCTTTTACCGGGAACATATGTCACCTTGATTAAATCTAGTTTTTCAAAGGTTTTAATCTCCTCGCTAACATATGGTTCGCTAACGCCCAGACGTTTTGCAATAGTTGAAACATCTAACGATTCGTTGGCTAATAGTTTCAATATTCTGAAACTCGTTTCTGAAGAAAGTGCTTGAATTATTTTAAATGCTTTATCCTCTTCCTCCAGAATTAGTTCATTGGATATCATTAGCCTCTCGCTCGTCTCCACACTCCTCCTATAAATAGTTATAAGTCTAGTTCTAATTTTATAACAATTAAGTAATATTTATAAGTAATTCCCCATAAGTATTTAGGGATGTAGTATGTCAAAGGAAGAAGAAAAGAGGAAGGAAGTGCCTGAAGAAAAGAAAATCGAAAGTTTTGGTGCTGACGCTTATACTGAATCCGCAAAAGCTGTCCGTGAAGTTGGAGCTAGGGTTGTTTTATCAATAATTGCAGCAATACTAATATGGTTGTTTGGTGAAATGGTGTTTTTGCCAATATCAAAGTCTTTGTCACAAGTTTTTCTAGGTTATCCTGTGCATTCAATAATTAGCTTCATAATTGTAGTAGTTTTAGCAATAATCATATTCTCTGTGTTCATAGATATAAGAAGGTTGACTAGTGCAATTGCGGGTGTTCTAGCTTTCGAAGTTGGGAAGGTAAGTGGAGAAGCGGACATGGAAGCATTCAGGAACTATAGGATTGCATTAGATGGTATCATATACGTAATTATTGTCGCTTTAACTTACCTACTGTTTGCGGACTATATGGGCCAAATTCATCCTGCGATACCAGCAATAGTGCTAATATTAATTGTCATTTGGTCCATATTTGCTCTTTGGAGGAGTACAAGAGCAATAGCTCATATACTTGGGCGTCATACATCAAAATGGGCTGAAGAGCTAGAAAAACGTGCCAAAAAATGAAATAGCACCTAAAGGATCCCTTATTTATTTTTAGTGATCTACTTGGGTTACAATAATGAGCATAAAAGAGCTGAAGCTGAGAAGAGTAAAATAGATGACCTTTGTTATAAGGTGACTTCTAACCTTTTACTTGCTCTGATGATATGGCTCTTTGGGGTTCTTGTGTTTATTCCAATTGCTAAAACAATTGGAGCTAATGTTAAACTTTTTATTGCACTCATAATATTTTTACCTTTTACAGGTTTGATTTTGCAACTTTTTCCTAAAATTTTAGAGTTAATTGACATATTTTCTTTATTTTCAATTAAAAAATTTAGGTTCCTAAGGGGTGTTAAAGAAGGTGAAAGATTTCTGGTTTTTAAAAGCATTTATACTATAATATTTGCAATAGTAATTTATCTACTATATTTTCCCCTGCTAATCAGCTTTCATCCTGCAATAAATGGTATTGCAATTATAATAGTCGTATTAACGGTTTTCTTTATACTAGTTAGAGTATTGAACATATTTTTTAAACAGATTTAGATAATTGTATATTGAGTAGCTTGTATGCAATAAGTAAACTGAATTTATTTAAATATGGTCTTTACAGAATATGATTATGGCCAAAAATGTAGGTATAATACACTATACTGCACCTAGCGGGGAAGTTGGAGGAGTTGAAAATGTAATCTCAGCACATATCAATTTTTTGTCTAGAATGAGATTTAAAGTCATTTTAATCTATGGAACAGGTGGTGGCTATAATGGTAAAGGTGTTAAGGAGCATCAAATACAACTTTTGTCACCTAAAAATCCAAAAGTAGTCGATGTTCAGAAGGAAGTATTGGAAAAATGTAAGGCAACTGAATCATTTGATAGGTTAAAGAAGATGATTAAGTCTGAATTAAAGGGTTGTATAGAAGGTGTTGATGTCTGCATTGTTCACA
>JACIWG010000117.1 GCA_014361085.1 Nitrososphaeria archaeon | reverse complement strand
GAAGGGAATAAATGAGAAACTTGACGCCTACAATAAGAAAGTGGATAAAATGAAGCCAGTTGGCTTAGATGATGTTGTAAGCGAGTTAAAGGACGTGAAGAGTATTCTGGTTTCAATCGATGATGGAATAAGAGATATTGCAAATAGACAGTCATTTGATGCGACAGGACTGTTCACGAATATACAGTATACTTTAGATAGGATAGAGAATGGAATAGACAGTCTTGAAAGAGAAATAAGATATAGCAGAGGATACTAAGCACCTGCTTACCTGTGACATTTTAGGACAGTCTACGCTCAAAAAAATTTCGTATTCATTTTGAGGTATGGTTCGCCAACATATTCAATCTAATAATATGAGTAGCAATATTATTGCTAATAGGATATACTATTATGATGCTAAGCTGGAGGATGCCTTAAACCTTTTAGAGCGCCTAGGAAATTTTTAGGTCAGTATCCTGTATGGCCTTAATAACATTAATTCTATTTCGATTCCTTATAAACCAATTATACTTTTTCATTATTAAAAGATGATTATTTTTGTGTTGAATGACTGGTTCGCACCATCTTCTATTCTATGCTTTTTCTCTTTTACCCTAATAAAAGTCGTCCAAGGAGATTCCTGACTCTAGTTGGGTGTAGCTGGCTGGATGTTTATAGTCCTTATAGGTATTCTATGAACTTACTTTCAACTGTAATCGATTCAATTGCACAATATGTTTTGGCTTTAAATTTTAACATTGTTTAAATTCATCACGATATTATTAATTGACTATGGTTTAAGGATAACATTTAAATTTAGGATACCATATAAATATGGTATGGATAAGGAAGTGGAAATTATAAAAAAGGTGGATAGACAAGGTAGATTGGTTTTACCGAAGGAGTGGAGAAAAAAGTATGCTGGAAAAAGTGTCATAGTTAGGGTTGAGGGTGACACCATTATTATAAGACCTCGGAGCAGGATAGATATCACCAAATACTTTGATAGGATAGAGGTTGACTTAAGTTCAGACCTTTCTGATTGGAGGGCTGTGAGGAGGGAGCTTTTTGAAGTTTGTTGACGCTAGCGTTTTTGTTCACGCCTTCATAAAACCAAAGAGGGAACTGAAGCCGTTCGAGCTTGAAATAAAAAATAATGCGAAGGGGATAGTTAGAAGGATAAGGGATGGTGAGGAAGTCTGTATGACTGTAATACAGTTAGCTGAAATAGCGAACTTGCTTGAAAATAACCTTACACTTGAAGAAGCCTTTGAAGTTGAAGAGTTTTTGCTCTTCTCTGAAAACATTAAGTTATATGGTGTGTCGAAAGCTGATTGTTTAAAGGCTGTTTCAGTAGCAAAACAGAATAGTATAGGATTAAGTGATGCAATAGCTTATGTTCTCATGCTAAAAAATGGTGTAAATGAAATTTATTCATTTGATAGAGATTTTGATAAACTTGGAGTAAAAAGAGTTGAGATGATAATTTAGTGCAAGTAAAAAATTAAGAGGAAGAGTTTTTCATGAAAAACATCCGTTAAACCTTTTAACCCTCCTAAGCCTTTCTCACTTATAAGATTTTGTCAAGATTGCCTTTAAATACCCTATTAACCTGACCAGCTATAGGATAAGGTTAAAATAGCATTTTTTTTCTCACCATGTTTGACCTCGTTTGGCTCCATGCTCTTCTAAAAAGAAAAAGAAGGAGCAGGCTAAGCAGCAGGCTGGGCAAGCGAATCCGTAAACAATTTACATTTCTCCCTTCTCTATTTTTTGTAGGATAATGTTTTGATAAATTTGCTAAGGTTAGGATAAGGTTATAGGATAATGTTTTCTATACTGCGGTCGAGGCCTATGGAAGAAGAGGAAGACTTTGAGGAAGAAGAGGGAGAAGACTGGGAAGAAGACTTTGACGAAGAATGGGAGGAGGAAGAGTGGGAAGAGGAGGAAGGAGAAGAAGAGTTTTAGCTTGAACCTTTCTATAAAAACTTTAACTTCTTCCCTCTTTTTTGTGGCAGTCTATGGCAGAAATAGCTTAGAATATTGGGAGAAGAGTAATTTGCATTCTAATTGAATTTTAACTGTTTAAACATAAGGTCAATTGTTAGATGATTGGTTTAAATATGCATGTGTTGGGTTAACATCTGCGAACGTTTATGCAGAAGGAGATAGTGTTCAATGTTGAGGTTTTGAATAGTCTGCTTACCTACTCTCTAAATAATCATCCATATGAAGGGATTCTACTTTTGAGGGGTAAAGTAGGCAAGGATAAGGTTGAGGTTGAAAATGTGACTATTCCTCCAATGTCTGTTCGTGGTATTGCCTTTTCTAGTTTCCCATTACATATGCTGCCTCTCGATTCCTCTATAATTGGTACTGCTCACTCTCATCCATCTGGGTTTCTTGAACCATCATTGGATGACCTGCACCATTTCTATGGCATCATCATGGTTATCATACGATATCCTTACAGGTCTGTAGAAGATGTAGGCGTATTTGATCGTGAAGGGAGAAAATTATCTTTTACAGTCAAAAAGTAGTGATCCAGATTTTATTTAGTAAATTATATTTTTTATGATTAGTTGAAAATATTGTTCTATGTTGAAGGCTGCTAGGTCATTGTTTTCTTTGGAAAAGAGTTCTCCTGCGTTTGCTAGAAAGCCTTCTACTTTTTCTCGAAAAATTTTTGTCTCGTGAAAGCTCATTATTGTCCCCAAACGTACTGTATTTTATTGTACAATAATAATTTTGTGGTTAAAAAAAGCTTAATAATAGGTGTTAAAAGAATTTTTGATTAAATCTTGATAGAAGGTGCTCGTTTTGATTTAAGATTTGTGGGCTTTTTTATTCTTTTAGCATATGTCCTTGTTAGGCTTGTTTGGGAAATCGGTACTTTTGAGGTTACAATGTCCCCATATTATTGTATTCTTAACATTTTTGTTTTGACACCCTTTTTAATTATGCTATTATATTCTTTATATGCTGGTAAGGTAAGTGGAAGGTTCTTGTTTTTTATGCTAACTTTCTCATTTTTCTATCTTTTTGCTTATCTTCTTCTTGGTTTAACTTTTTATCCTCTATTGTTGACTCCCCGTTTGCAGCCTAAATTTCTTTTCATAGACCTGTTCACGCTTATGGTTACATGTTCAACAGTCTTCTACATATTATGGCTTTTTATAAAAGCTGGATTATTTAATTGAACGAAATGGTTAAAAGGGTGTCCTATAGTACGGTAATCTCGTTTGAGGTAATGTTAGCTGACTCATTTGAGGGTTGGAGGATATTTTTTAGATGGAGGTTTGAGTTTGTTTGAAGGTTGCCTTATGTAGTGACTACTTTTATCCAAAGATTGGAGGTATAACAATACATATCGAGGGTTTAGCGAAGTGTTTGGAGAAGAGGGGGCATGATGTGATTATTGTAACGAGAAAGGCTAAGTTTGATTATAGCTGGCATGGTTTGAATGTTGTAAGGATAGGGTCTCTGTTCAAGTCCTCTCAAACTATAGATGTACCAGACACTCTTGAAATGGAGAGGGTTATAAGAGATTTTAAGCCTGACATCATTCACTCGCATCACGCTTTCTCTCCAATCTCACTGTACTCGCTATATGTTGGGAGAAAGCTTGGGATAAAAACGGTATTAACAAACCATTCCATACAATTCTTCTACGATTTCGATATCCTCTGGAAACCATCATCAATACTACTTTTTCCAATAAGGCAGTTGATCAATAACGCGGATCACATAATAGCTGTAAGCCATGCAGCAGCACAATTCATAAGATATTTTACTTCAAAAGATGTTACAGTTATTCCGAATGGTATTAATGTAGGCGAGTTTATGCCAGAAGCCAAAGAATTTGATGGAAAGAGTATCTTGTTTGTTGGCAGATTCGTGTATAGGAAAGGATTGCATAGGCTGCTATTGATAATGGAGCATGTTGTTAAAGAGAATAGGGATGCTAACTTAACAGTAGCTGGTTCAGGATATTTGAGCCCAATCCTAAAGACTGCGATAAAAACCTTGAACCTAGATAAAAATATTACAGTTAAGGTTAAGCCTACAAAAAGTGAGCTTATCAAACTTTATCAAAAAGCAAATGTTTTTGTAATGCCATCAGTTTACGGAGAATCGTTTGGAATAGTCTTGCTTGAGGCCATGGCTTCAAAGACTCCTGTTGTTGCTACAGAACAGGGTGGTATAAGGGAGATAATTAGTGATGGGGAAACGGGGTTACTTGTTAAAAAGGAGGATGCAGATAAAATGTGTGAAAAAATATTGATGCTGCTAAAGGATAGGGACTACTGTAAACAAATTTCTGAGAAAGCTTTTCAAAAAGTGAAAGAATATGATTGGAGTATGGTTGCAGAAAAAATCGAGAAATTGTATGAAAACTGAAACATAATTCAAGCGTAAACCTATCGCTTCCCTCTTAAAATGTTCACTAATACAACTAAGCCATCAAAAATTTCAACAATCTTGAAAGCTTTTTTTGGCTAAAAAGGCATTAGTAATGCTTCTACTGGGTTTAGACGTTTTTGGATAGGGTCTGGTGCTAGTTCAAGCTGCTCCATAGTAACAGAGCCTAAAAGGTAAACGTCCTCTTCTCCAAACACAATTGGTGTAGCAGTAGCCTTTACCCCACTAACTTCTATACCTACTTCACCTAATAGTTTCTCTAAAACTCTTCCATCTGCTAACCTAAGGTTAACTTTTCTAACACCCCTTTGTTCCAAGTTTATGTAGAATGCTTGATGGGAGTACGGTGTAGGTTGAGCCAGTGCCAACTAAAACTTCAACTTTAGCCTTTTTTGAAGCATCCTGAGGATTCCAAATTATCGCCTGGACCCTAAACACTCCCACACTATCCCTCTCCACTATTATTTATTTAAAGCCTTTAGAGATATTCTAAATTGGCATATACAATTTTTATTTAAATTTAATTCTATTCATTCAATCTACCAGATTATTGAAACATATGCAATCTGGTTTA
>JACIWG010000116.1 GCA_014361085.1 Nitrososphaeria archaeon | reverse complement strand
AATAGCAAGATTGAAAAATGCCACTCTAAATTTTTTTATATCTTGTAAAAACGGATTACAACAATTGAAGCCTAATTTTTTATATTTTAATTGAAAATTTTATTTTAATTTGCACTTATTTAATATATACCATATTTTTAAAAAATTAAATTTTTTTAAGGTGGAAATGTTTATAAACTTGATGCTAAATATCTCCTAACCTGAAGGAAATATGAGTGGAGAACCTAAAAAGGTTGATAGGAGAAGTTTTCTTTATGTCGGTCTTGGAGCAGTAGCTCTTATTGCTATTGGTGCTGCAGCATATTTTGCAATGAAACCTCCAGAAGTAGTAACACAGACAGTAACAACATCGACAACAGTTCCAACCACAACAGTAGTAACATCAACAGTACCAACAACAACAGCAACAACGATAACCACGGCAACAACAATAACAACTACATCAACGACACCTAAAACAACAATGCCGTGGGAATTAATAAAATGGGACAAACCGGGTTTCGAAGAACGCTTGACAAACATAGAAATCGGTCCAATACCTGATCACTGGATCCAAAGGTTCCCGACACTGAAAACATATAGAGCTGAACCAAAAGCTGCAATAGGCGGTTATGTTTTACCAGAGGGCTGGGAGAAAGCAGTCGAAGGGGTAAAGGAAATAAAATTACTGAACTATGGTGGTCTAGCACATGATCCTGCAGTACAGATGGCCATGTGCAGATTCGAAGACTTAACTGGAATACATGTTGAAGCTAAAGAAATGGAGGAACTAACATTATGGCTGAAAACAGTTAGCATTCTTACAGCTAAATCGGACGCAGTAGACCTCATCACTCCTGGAGGCGCATTCTACGGCAACCAACTTGTAAAAAATGGTTGGGTCATACCACTAGATCACCTGTGGTCACCAGAAGCTGAAAAACTATACTCGCCAGCAATGAAATTACTATGCAAATTTGGTGAACACTGGTATTTTACAGGTGCAGTAGCAACTAAACCAGCAATACCCTACTTCAGAGTCTCATGGCTGAAAAATGCAACAGGCTCCAGTGAACCACCAAAGACATGGGTTGAAGTAGTTGATGTCATGGCTCAAGTTGCTGAATGGGCAAGAAAAAGCCTTGGACCAGGCTATTACGGTATTGCCATGCCAGGTAAAGACCATAGATATATGCAAAGAGCCTTTGCAGCACCACTCTTCTCACAAGGTGGATCATTCTTAGATCAGAAAGGAAACATTAACTTTATGTCCACTGAATTCAGGAAAGTTTTCGAATTGTTTGTTAAAATGGATCGGAATGGTTCAATGCCACGTGAAGCCCTTGGATGGTCATGGACTGACCCTGGTGAACTGTTCGGACGTGGAAAAGTTGGATTTATACATGATGGTACTGTTAACATAAACAGATATATTAGTCCAACGCTATATCCTGAAATTAAAGATGATTGGATTGCAATGCCCCCTCTATCTTATGATTCAAATTCAGCACCAGCTACAGAGGAACATTCGTCGCAACCTTGGAGTGTTAATCCGTACACAAATCCAAAACAGCAAGCAGCAGCAATGTTATTTGCTGACTTTTACAGGAGTTATGAAGTCCAATGGAACGAACTTGTGTTCGAAGGGAATGAGACGCTAGCCGCACCATTATATAAAAGGGCTGATGTAATTGAAGAAATGCCTTTTCCTGATGTTAAGAAGGCTGCGATAGAACTTAGTAAAATGGAACTATATCCTCCAGGAGCAGATGACATATTCTCGCGACTTAAGGAGTGGTGGCATAAAGCAGTTCTAGGCGAAATAAGTATAGATGATGCACTAAAGAATGCTCAGAAAGATGCAGATGCTATAGCTGCTACTTTCTAGGATCAAATTTCTTTCTCTCTCTTTTTTTTATAATTTTAATGCACCTTTAGTTAATCCAGCTATTATATACTTTTGTGCAAATATAAAGAATATTATTGCAGGCAGACTTGCAAAAATTCCAACAGCACTTAAGGAACTCCATTCGATAACTTCGTCTCCAACGAATTCAAATACGCCTGTTGTCAAGGGTGCCACATTGTTTGAGGTGGTGAAGACCATTGGGAAAAGAAATTCGTTCCAACACCATAGAAATGTTATGATACCTGAGGCAGCTACACCTACAGCTGAAGTAGGAAGTACAATTCTAATGAAAGCGCCAAGTCTTGTACATCCGTCTACCAATGCTGAATCTATTAGATCTTTTGGAAATTCATCAAAAAATCCCTTTATAACCCAAATGATTATAGGTAAAGTGATATAAGTATATACCAAAATTAGTCCAAGGTGTGTATCTATCAGACGAAGTGTACTTAGCATTATATAAAATGGCACTAAAAGTGAAACAGGGGGGACAATTCTTGAAGCTAAATAAAAGAGTAGAACTATTTTACTTCCTCTAAAAGGATATTTACTCAAAGCGTAAGCGGTGGGTAATGCAATAGCAAGTACCAAGGAGGTTGTTATAAGTGAAAGCATAACTGAATTTCTCATAGTCAATGGAACCGCACTTCTGAGAACTCTTAAGTATGTCTCAAATGTTGGGACCGTGGGAAATATGGTTGGAGGCCAAGCAAAAGCTTCAGCAATACTTTTAAAAGAATTTAATAGCATTAGAATAATGGGTGAAATCATGAAGAGAGCAAATACTAATGTTACCAAGTATGGTGTAAATTTATGCTCAATAATTCTGATAAGTATATTTGATTTAGGAGTAGTAGAACTCATGTCATTCTCTACCTCCTTAGAAGATGATAAATTATCACTGTAGTAAATGTTGCAACAAGTATAAGCATTATAACACCTAAGGCTGCACTAACTCCGAGATTCAGATACATAATTAAATAATCTACTAATTGCATTCCTAATACGTACGTCGCCTTTCCAGGCCCACCTCGAGTCATTGACCAAATAACATCAATAGTTCTAAATGAGAACATACTATTAAAAAGTACGGCAGTCAATATACTTTTTTGTGAAAGGGGTAATGTTATATTCCTAAAAGTGTGGATCATGTTTGCCCCATCAACTCTGGCTGCCTCATAAAGATCTACAGATATTGATTGGATTCCTGCCAAAACTAGTATGAATGTGAAAGGAATTCTTGTCCAACTGTCTGCCAATATACAAGTTATCATGGCGAGTGTAGGGTCGCCAAAAATATTAATCACGTTTCCCACTAATCCTGAGCTAATGAGGAGATAATTGTATATACCTACACCCGGATCCAGCATCCATCTCCACACTAGACCTGAAACAACAAGTGGTACCGCCCAAGGTAATATTAATAGGGTCCTAAAAAGCGTGGAAAATCTGCTAATTCTTGAAACGGCGGCTGCCATTAAAATTCCTAAGAGTGTTGTAACTACTGTGACCCCTAAAGCATAAGTTACAGTATTTTGTAGTGCAAGCCAAAAAACCCTATCCTCTATTACCCTATAATAATTTTGCAATCCAATGAATACTATAGGATTATAGAAATCGAATCTGACAAAACTTAACCAAAAAAGTAGTCCCAATGGAAAAGCAACAAGGACAAGAATGTATAGGGTTCCAGGTAATGCGACCAAGAATCCGAATGTTGAATCTTTCATTTTTTATCCCCTAAGAAATTCTTAAAATTTGTATTTAAATTTTTTTATATTCAGAATTTTTTCATCACATTGTACTTCTGCATTCGGTAAAAGTATTATGCTTGGATTGTAGCTGAATGTACTTTTTATTTCCTCTATAACCTCTTTCCAATTATCTATCCATATTATTGACGATTTTTCAGCTATTGGAAGAAAAGGGTCCGGTGTCTTGTAGTCTGAAAAAACAATTAATTTTTTGAATTTGGGTTTTGTCGGTACACTGAAGCCTGGCGCATATTCATTTACTCCAAATTTTCCGTACAAGTAGTGTGTGCTCTGTCCTTCTGGTGCCTGAGCTATTATTACCATGACACCATCTTTCTTAACCTTATTCTTCCAGTTTGAATATGCTAATGTTGCCTCGTTTGCCTTTGCATACGTGTTTGCGATAATGACGTCAGCTTCTTCAGGCACATTTTTGGTTGAATAGTGCTTCCTTGCAACTTTTACTCCTTCAATGAACTCGCCTTGTAGGTCTCCTGCGAACACGTCCGTACTGTCTCCTACTCCATTCAAGAGGACATCTATTTTCATGTCCATTCCAGCAATCTTTCCAGCTTCATCTATGTCTGCCCTAGTCTGGTTTCCTTCTAGGAAGCCCCAGTAGGATTCTGCTGGAGGATTCTGTCTGTGTACGACCATATGGTTATAGAATATCATATTATATGAAGCGATTCCTGGAAGAATTATCTTTGCACCACCACCATATCCTGTCATTGGATGTGGGACAATACTGCCGATACCTATTCTCAAATCACAAGAATGATATTCTGAGTTTATTTCAACCGGTGTCCCTCGGCTTGTTTTACCAACATATGTGCAGTTAGCGAAAGGATTATGATTGTATACTGGATAATTTCTGACAATATCTTCACCCAATTTTTTGGAAAAGTCATCCCTGTACCATGCACCATGTAAACCTCCTCCCATGATGAACCTTATATGCTCATCAGATATTCCAGCCTCCTTAAGTTCCTGCATAACATACGGTATAATCTGATATGATCTTGTAACCCTAGTCATGTCGTCTACAACAATAACTGCATCCTTTTTTCCTTCAGCAAGCTTCCTCAGCGGCTTTGTTCTAATAGGTTCCCTTAAAGCTTTAACAATCTTCTCACTATTAACTAATGGTTTACTGTAGCCTTCCATGGGCAAAAATGTAACCTTCCACTCTTCTGGAAATGATAGTTCTTGCATTTTTTGTCCATACCATGCTAATGTTGGAACTTCAAACTTTTTATACAAGGTAACATTCATCTCCTAATTTACCTTCTTTTATTAACCTAAAAACTTTTACCATTATTCTATTTTATTTGAAAATCCTTAAATTTTGTATCTTAAAATAAAGATTGAACATATTACAGCTACAAC
>JACIWG010000115.1 GCA_014361085.1 Nitrososphaeria archaeon | reverse complement strand
AGTCCACCAATAGAGCCAATATTAATTATTTTAGCAGCACACTTATCCTTAAACAGTGAAAGTATAAGGTCTATTGCTGGACAATGACTTCCAATGAACGTTAGTTCAGGGATAGAAATTTTTTCAGAAAAAAGTTTAACCTCTACAGCCTCATTTTCTTCAACAAATTCAACATTTTCAGGTACATCGATAAAGCCTTCGCTATAATTTAACGTGGAAACAGTTCCAGAAGAACCTGGTGTTGGATAAGCAATATATTTTCCCCCACTTTCAATAAGGCTTACTGGTATTAGTGTACGCCGACCTCTTCCAGTAGACAACTTGTATGGGACAATCGCATTAACCTTCCTAAACTCAATCCTATCGAAGCCAGCAATCTTCATCAAAATTGGTTTAACAAGTATTGTGAAGATCATTGAAGCTGAAACGGGGAAGCCTGGTAGACCAAAGACAAGCTTTCCATTAACTACTGCTATGATAGTAGGCTTCCCAGGCTTAACCTTTAATCCATGAACCACAACTCCTGGGGAACCGAGTGAGTCAAGAACTTTATACATGAGGTCACCTAATCCTGCTGAAGTACTTCCTGAAGTTATTACTATATCATGTGAGTTTAGAGCTTTTTCAAGAGAATGATAAATTTTTTCGAATGTATCGGGTAGGATGCCCATAAACTGTGGCTCACAACCACATTCTTTTATCATCGAAAATATTGCTGGACCATTTGCATCATATATTTTTCCAGGCTCCAAAGGTTTTCCTGGGGCAATAAGTTCGTTTCCTGAAGAGAACAAGGCTATTTTAGGTTTTTTGAAAACTGGAACTTTACTGTAGCCCAATGCTGCTAACGATGCAATTTCTCTTCCTGTTAAGAGGGTACTCTGCCTTAGAAATATGTCACCAATAACATAGTCTGAACCTGCTTGTGAAACATTTTCTCCGGGAACAACAGGTCGGTAAACGTAAACTTTTTTATCAACTTCCTTAGTATACTCTATCATTACTACAGAATCAGCTCCCTTTGGAATAGGGGCTCCAGTTGCAATTCTCATGCATTCACCCGAAATTATACTATTCTCAGGCATGATGCCTACTTCAGAGGAGCCAACTAGAGTAAGAGTGACAGGTCTATCCTCTTCTGCACCAAATGTGTCAGCGGCTAATACAGCATATCCATCTACTTCTGATCGGTCAAATGGTGGCGAATCGATTTCCGAAAGCATATCCCTTGAAAGAATACGGCCCCATGCTTCAAAAATGTCAACATATTCTTCACCTAAGGGTTTCACTTGAAACTTGCTTTCAACAATTTTTAGGGCTTCTTCAACCGAAACAAGTGTATGAAATATTTTAGCCAATTTTACACCACTCCCCCTATAAGCTGAACTTCCACAACTTCACCTTCATCGTATCCTTCAACATTCTCGTCTATAACAAGAAGTGCATTCCCTCTAGTTAATGTTGAAAGTAGGCCTGAGCCTGTTAGCCTCAATGGTTCCGCAACATATTCTTCTCCAACTTTAAAAACCTTGACTCTAACATACGCCTTTACACCAACAGGCTTAGCAAGCCTCCTTGAAAGTCTAGCCCTAATTTTTGGGTAATCAAGTTGTCTCGAAGACCTTAGAAGATTTATCGTATATTTAACGAAAACTTCGAATCCAGTGAACGAGGCCACAGGATATCCTGAAAGCATGAAAACAGGCTTCCCGTTTACTAGGGCCATTCCAGTCGGACGCCCTGGCCTCACACGTACACCATGGAATATTAACTTGGAACCTTTTATAGACAATATTGCATCTGATACAAGGTCTGTGGCACCAACACTTGTCCCACCCGTAGTTAAGAGTATGTCCACCTCAGGTAAGGCTTGCAAAATTTTCTCTCTTATCGCTTCCCTGTCATCTGGCACAGTACCAAAATCTTTTGCTTCACAAAATTCTTCACTGACAAGTGATAGAAGTAGAGGTTTAGTGGTGTTTACGATTCCAGAAACATTGTATTTTTCAGTAAGCTCACTTCCCGTAGAAAGGACTCCAACCTTAATCCGCCTATACACTCTAATCTTATCTAATCCTGTAGATAAAAGTGCTGCAAGATGCCACGGCCTTATCAAGGTACCTTTTTCAACGACAATGGAGCCTTTGGAGAAATCTTCTCCCTTTCTAGAAACATTCTGATATGGTGAAACAGGCCTAAAAACTTGAACCATTAAACCGTCAAACTTCGTGTCCTCAAACATTACCACTGCATCAGCATTAGGTGGTAATGGTGCACCAGTATAAACTATTGAGGCTTCCCCATGATTTATAGGCTTCAATATGTCAAAATTTGTGTCAGCATAGATCTTCTGTACAACCTTTAAGACTATAGGATTCGTTGGACTCGAACCTATAACATCATTTGATATCACAGCATACCCGTCTACTGCACTACGGTCAAAGTTTGGTACATCCTGTTGTGCTAGAATATCTTCGGCAGGAAAATAGTGTAACGAATTTTTTACATCAATTTCAATACAGTCCAACACTATATCCTTTACAGACAACTTTATAAGAGATAATGCTTCATCAACACCTTTAAGAGTCTTAAAAATTTCTGTTCTAAAAAATAGACTATTATCGCTTTGACTCAATTTTTAAACCTACACCCAATTAACCCCTATTAAGAATTTTTGAACCCAACTCTTCTATTATTGCGAGAGTTTTTTCAATATGATGTCTTTCTATTCCCCTATGTGTCACCATCCTGACTTTAGTGTCACTGAAGGGTAGGCAGAGAACACCTTTGCTTTTCAAGAGTTCGACAAAATTGTAGGCTGAAATACCTAGGCCGCTTACATTAAACATTACAATATTTGTTTGTACAGTAGAAAGGTCTATTGATATTCCTTCCATCTTCGACAACCCTTCTGCAAGCAAACGAGCATTCCTGTGATCTTCTTCCAGCCTATCTATCATCTTTTCAAGTGCAATGATGCCTGGTGCAGCGATAATACCAGCCTGTCTCATTCCACCACCCAACATTTTCCTAAACTTTCTAGCCCTTTCTATAAAATCGCGGCTTCCTACAACAATTGAGCCAACAGGACAACTTAAACCCTTAGAGAGACAGAACATCAGGTTATCAACGTGCTTAGTAAAATTTTTTACATCAGTCTTTAATGCTACAGCAGCATTAAATATCCTTGCACCATCCATATACAATTTAAGACCATGAGCTTTAGCAACCTCATTTATTGCTTTAATCTGCTCAGGTCTTATAATTGTTCCACCAGCCCTATTATGCGTGTTCTCGATACATACGAGTGTTGTTTCAGGATAGTGTATATCTTTAGGCCTTAAAGCGGCTTCAATATCCGATGGGTTCATGTAACCATTTTTACCCTTAACGAGAATAGGTAGAAGGCCTGCAATAAAAGATAGTCCACCAACCTCATAATAGTATATGTGTGATTCAGCCTCCAAAATTATACTGTCACCGCGCCTTGTATTACTTAGTAATGATACAAGATTTGCTTGCGTACCACTTGTAACAAGGAGAGCGGCATCTTTACCCATCTTTTCAGCAGCCATTTCCTCCAACCTTTTAACAGTAGGGTCCTCCTCAAAGACATCATCACCTAGCCTAGCACGCCTTATTGCCTCCAACATCTCATCAGTAGGTAAAGTTACAGTATCACTTCTTAAATCGATAAACTCTTGTGAGCTCAACAGCCTCAACCATGCCCGATTTGTTTAGAGCAGTTAATTAACTTTATATTTTAAAAATTTTAGCCTTCTATTCTCAAATTTTTTATAATACTATTGGAAGTTCTTTCGACATGTCTATTATCGCCTTACATGTTTTAAGCACCCAAGAAACTTCATCCTTAGAAACCATTTGACCAACAATCATTCTCAATCTAATAAAGTTTACATGCTGCACGTGGTCTATAAAAGATACTCTAACACCCTTCACTTGAACTATGTAAGACATGTCAACAATATTAAGGTCCTCTGGAGAAATGTTAAAATGTGAAAGCACTTTAACGAACACATCCTTTATAGCATTATAACAATATTGCACCACATTTCTGTATTCGCCTCTCTCAAAAAAGTTTTGAGCCTGATTATAAAGTGACAAGGCATCACTTACGTCAATTGAAATAAAATATTCCCTTTCCTTAGAAGATGAGGATGATGGGGGCCTTCCAGTTGATAGTGAAAGAATTTTTCTCGCAATACTGTATGTTACAATTACAGCTGACATAACACATACTACAATAACACTCCATACAAACAAGGCTAAAACATCTATTTGGAACACAGTCAGCCAAAACATTACCCCTACAGTTGCTTAAAAACTTTTATAAGCTGGTTAATAATGTATCCAATGGCGTCGATGAAGAGTCAGGGTTACTGAACATTTTATGATCTAAAGGCATTTGACCGAGACGCCTACTCCGGTAAAGGAATCTTTGACCTCGTCCATATTACGGTATCGACTTCTCTAAAACTTTTCATAAAGTATAAAGTTATTAATAATGTTATAAACAACATAATACTTCTAAAAATGAAAAGAAGTCTCAAACTTTGTAGTAGGGTTTCTTTAAGAAAATTTCTAGAAAATTCTAGAACAAGACCACCTAGAGGGGAACCTATAATTAGGGAAAAGTCTCTAACTATTCCATACGCACCATATCCCGTACCTCTCATATCTGATGGTACAGCATCTCCTACAAGTGCAGTGAGCATTGGAGAAGAAATCATATTACAGCACATCACAGTAGGTAAAATGATGTAGGCGTGGAACATATTTTGTATGAGAAGTAGTGTTGGAGATATTAAAGCTGCTGTAAACACTCCGATTTCGAGGATAAGCCATTTACCGTACTTGTCGCCTAATGAACCTGCAATATATTGTGCGATAAGTCCAAGCACGCCTCCTAATCCAATGATTATACCAATATCTAATTCAGTTCCATTCAGCACATCGGATATGAATATTGGAGTGTAACCTTGAAGTAGAGAAAGTGAAGTTTGAAGTATAAATGCTGA
>JACIWG010000114.1 GCA_014361085.1 Nitrososphaeria archaeon | reverse complement strand
AAGATTAATGTGATAATAGAGAATATTTTTTCAAAAAAATTTCAAGAAAAAAGTTTTGGAGAAAATGTGTTGGTTGATAAATATGGGCTTAGAGGCGAAGAAGCCTATCACCTTTACAAGAACATTTCACCGTACAAGCAACTTTATCCTATACTATTAGACGAGAACGTTCTTGAAGCAACAGTATTGTCTCCAGATAAACCAGTTTACATCAGGCACAAACATTTTCTAAAACATCAGTACATTAAAACAAACATAAAATTCGAGAATGAAAGAGAGTACGAGATTTTTATAGATAAGGTCAGGAACAGGCTTATTGAATACGGTGACGGAAGCTTCTATGAGGGGCCATTAAATGATAAATTTTACGCTAGCCTTGTAGTACAGAAGCCACCGTACACAAGCTTTTGCATAATTAAACGGAGAATAGAGCTTTCGGAAAAAGATATCTTTAGTGGAAAACATTTGACACCCCAAGAAATATCATACATATGGACAATGCTTGAAATAAAGACTACGATAGCGGTTACAGGTTCGACAAGAGAACATAGGAGAAATATCTTGAACGAGCTCGTTCAACTTATTCCAAAGAAGGCGAGAGTAATGGTTGTAGAGAAAACTACTACCTCATCATATTCTCAAGAGTTTCTGATAAGGTTACATGTTGGGGAAAGTTGGGAATATTTTAAGAAAGCCTTTGATATCGCCCAAAAAAATGATATCGAGTACACGATAATAGAGGGGGAGGAAATTGATGGAAGCTTAAAGATACCTTCAACAAGAACCTGCTACATTTATACTAGACAAACGCCATTGCCGGTTACGAACAGAATTCAGACAATAGTGAACATTGTAAATAATATGGGATCCGATGAGATAGAGTTGATAGAAGAGTTTGGAGAATGTAGGAAAAGTGTTTCATTCGAAGAATACGATGGACCTGAAAAGATATTTGAGAAGAGTAGGATATTACAGCATTGGGCTAAAATTAACCATTATAGCAGAGATAAAGTTATCGAGGCGCTTTCACTAAAAATAAACTATATACTGTACTTGCAGGATAGTAAGCGTAAATAGTTGCTTAAAAATAGTAGAGAAGAACATATTTTTGAAGAATATGATGAGAAGAGGACAGTCTGCAAGCATAGCTATAGTTTTTATAGCTCTAATGTTTATTTCAGGTTTCACAGTATTCTATAATCAGATTGAAGCATTCAGGCAAGAGGTTAGGGTAAAGGAGGATATTTTGTCCAGACAAGTTGATAGGGCTAGAGAAAACTTGAGAATATTTCATGAAAAGGATAAAGTTATAGTATACAATGATTGGACAAAATTTTCAGAAATAAAGTACATAGTCTTCTTTAATAAAGACAATTTCGTTAAAGAGGTTATCGAATCAGATATCCTACTATCGCCTGGAGAAAGTAGAAGTTTACAGGTTGCTGGTGGAGACGCTAAAGTTGGTGTCATAACATCACTTGGAAATCTTTTTCTAGAAGATGAGGGGATAATGGTGCAAGAAGGCGATGGTTTAGGTTCTTTTGGTAATGAGGTTGGAGAATGGGGTGTTACGTCTGTTAGAGTATACGTTAATCCGGAAAATGTTAGTGGATATTTTGTTGTTGAAGGATTAAACGTTATACACCATTTTCTCTTAAACGGTACAAAGGTTGGAACATACTATCTTGACAGCTATAAATCGCTTTCGGATACACCATATCGTGCATGGGTTTACACATTACATCCAGTTAAACCTTTCAAGAATTTTACTGGATGGACCGGCTTCAAAATTGTTTCAATATCTAAGGGTACTGTCGGCGGAGGATATTATGGTTCAGGCCTATTCTTGGACGACTGGATAGTTTACCCAGCATCTCAAGCAAATCAAGCGAATTCGACAGCATATTCTCTTTCAGGTACACAGTTTCTAGGATTCTGTGCACAGGCTGTTTCAGAAAAACATGTGCTTGGAGTAAGAGCTTCAGCTGCGGGAGGAAAAAATGTTCCAGTAGTACATGCAGTACTTGACACCATTTCCTCAAAGTTTAGTTTCTATCAAACGAATGTAAGCTTATACAACAGTTACACGTACTCGAACTATTATGTTTGGAGCTACAGCCACCCATATTTTGTTACAAGGGTTACGGCTTCAAGCAACGTCTATGCTACAGTATACAAGCTTATATCGGAGACTGCTGCAATAAAATTGTTTTCAAAAACTTATGGAGTGCAAGGCTACTCAAACTTTTTTGTCGCAAACAGGTACTATTACACATTTAATGGGACAAGCTTTTACGTTATAGACCTTGAGACAATGCAGTCTAGGGTGGAGGTTGTGGAACCATATATTACTTTTAAGCCTACAAGGTATGGAATAGTTTTCATAAACTATAATGGATTTAGAGTATACAACTTTAACTTAACAGTTTACAAAGAAGTAAAGTTTTCAGGATACAGTTGGTACTACCCATATCCCACATATTCTTCAGAGTATATTGTTGATGGAGGAGACTGGGGATACGAGTATTTTCCATATCAGCTCGCATTCGTTGACAGCGAAAACGTTTTAGCAATAGTTTTGGGAGAAGATGGGAGAGCCAAGGTTGTTAAAATATCTTTGCAATAATTTTTTACTCAAAATATGCTATCATGTCCGCATAGTTGATATGAAGCTTTTTTCCAACATGTTCTGGAAATATTTCTATAACCTTTTCAGCAGGCTTCTCCCACTTATCAAGCGCGTCTAAAACCTTACCTTTAACAAGATAGACTCTACCACATTGGCATTTAAAATAAGAACTTTTCTTAACCCTTGGCTCAGGACTTTCTAGTGGGGAAAGAGAGTAGAGAGAACTTTTGTCAAGCCTTTCTAGGAAAGTTTTTCTAATGAAATTTATCTGGCCTTCTTCGTCACCAATCTTACACAGCATTTCAACCTTTTCTTCAGAATATGTTAAAGGATCCCTTTCCACAATCGTCTTCAAAAGTTGGGCAGGTTTAGGGAAAATGAGATTATTTGAAACCTTCTCTTCTATAATTGATAGAATCTTTAGTTTTGCCAGAAAATTTGCTACAAGCCTTTCAGCCTCAGGTCCTGAAATCTTATACTCTAAAAATTTTTTCGCAAAATTTAGCATTTCATTTTCTGGAAGCTTAGATAAGGCGATTAGGTGCCTGAAGGTGAATCTAAAATCGTTTTCGATAAAATCTTCTGCTGCATAGTTTACATTATTTATAAAGTCTCTTACTTCCGCTGACAATTTAGTAAGCTGAAGAATATAGTCTACGGTGTAGGTGGAAAGATTATATTTTTTGGCAATTTCCCTAACTGTTAAACCGAAACTTCTTTCTAAGCTAAATAGTTCAGCTGTCTTTAAATAATCTATTCTACCACGCTGATAGTTTCTCTTAAAGCATTCAACCTTAGCTTCTTCATCAGACAAGTGTACGATTTCAGCCTTTATTCTATCGAATCCAAGTTCTAGAGAAGCTTTCCATCTATGCTCGCCATCTATGATCATGAAACGGTCATTTCTAGGGGTTACAAGTATTGGTGGAATGCCTTCAACACCCTTTTCCATAAGATCCCTCTTTAAGCCCTCATATTCTTTAGCGCACATTCTGTTTGTGTTAAATGGGTTAGGGTAAACCCTTTCTATTGGCAAGTAGGTGTACTCACATTTTTGCCAAGCCTTCATAAGAGTACACCATAAGCTTTGCAACAACCTTCTTCAAATTATTTTGGTCCAGAAAAAAATGTTTTGAAATAAGCTTCAATGTTACAGGATTTTCTAGACCATAAGACCTGAAAACCTTATCACATGAGACATATATTGATGCGATGGCTCGAACCTTTAAAGTTTCTCCTGAAACACGATATTCTTCTAAAAACTTTACACTATTTTCCTTAACCTTAGACCACAAAATGTTTTCGTTCAAATGGTGAAAGCCTTTAACATATTCTTTAACGAAAATGTTCGACCTTAAACTTTCAGTTAAATGGTTTAGGTAGGAGCTGATGTTAAAGCTCCTGTAAGAATAATGTTTCCAGAACTTTGAGAGTAGTCTAATACAGTTTCTTTCATTAACCTTTAAGCCCATGCTATGAAATTCTTTCAAAACCCTTTCACAGAATATTGGATTAAAACCTTTGCAGGCAGAGTATAAGCTGAAGAAGGCTATTTCAACACCATTATATCTTGCACCAGAGTCTATAATGGATTCGGCTGTGTAGGTGGCATCATATAGGATAGCATTATTAAGGCCTAAACGGTCACAGACATCCTTGATCATAAACAAAACTTTTGAACGTTTAAAGTTAAAGGTTCTTGAAAAAACGTTAGAGGATAATGTGCTAGCATGGTAACATGATCCTTCAAAAACCTTTCCACATACTTCACAAACATATTCCCCACTGTCAAAAATTATTTTACCACCGCAATCACATCTGCTGGACATCAAATGAAAAGTTGTTTTAGAATATAAGAACCAACAAGAGTATGCTATAGCTAGAATGCCATCAAATAAGTTTTAATAGAATCTACAAAGTCTTTTGAAACCATTTCTATAACCTCATAAACTCTTTTATCTGTCACAGAATAATATCTTCTATTCCTCTCCTTCCTAACCCTGACAAGACCGCATTCCTTTAAAATTTTAAGGTGACGTGATACAAGAGGCTGTGGAACATTCAGCTTAGAGAAGATTTCGCAGACACAAACTTCACCATTCGACAGAAGCTGTAAAATTTCAAGTCTAATAGGGTCAGCTAGCGCCCTAAATATTCTCACACGAGCCCTATTCAATTCATTCATTTGATTTCTCGAAGAGGACATGGAGGAAGTCCTATTTATCCATTATATAACAATATTTAAATACTGTTATTTTTGCCCCTATTTTATGCAAAAAAATATAAAAATAGAGGTTATTGGGCCAGAGCCATCCTGTGTAAGATGCCAGGCAGTTAAAAGGACTGTTGAAAAGGTTGCGGAAAAGTTAGGCAAACAGGGGATCTCTGTCCATGTTGAAAAGAAGAATATTCTTTCGAAAGAGACTGTTGAAAGGTATGGTTTGCTGT
>JACIWG010000113.1 GCA_014361085.1 Nitrososphaeria archaeon | reverse complement strand
GAACCCAACCCACCTAGTCCAGCTACAAGAACCCGACTATTTTTTAATCTAATTTGACCTTTAACACCGAACCCAGAAATTCTAATCTGCCTGTCATAGCGTAAAAGTTCCCTTTCATTAAGTTTCAATACTATCACCTTACATACAATTTCATTATATTTATAAAAAATTTTTTAAATCAGTTAAACTTAAAATTTGTTGATGTAAAATGACAGTTGTAGCTGACCTATCTATAATGCCTGTTGGAGAAGGTACAAGTTTAAGCAAGTATGTGAAAAGAGCTGTAGAAGAACTTAAAAGGTTCGGTTTAAAGGTTGACGTGGGCGCAATGTCGACTTCAGTTGAGGCTGAAACTACTGAAGAAATTTTCAAAGCATTCGAGAAAGCTAAGGAGGCACTTTTTGAAATGGGTGCAAAAAGAGTATACATGGTTATTAAAATTGATGAACGAAGAGATAAACCAATTTCTATAGAAAGCAAGAAATCTGCAGTCCTAAAGTAGACTATACACATGATAAAAAGTCTATGAAATTTTGTCAAATTTATTTTATAACATGCTTGATTAAATTGCTGCTAAAGTAATAAAATTGTTAACATATACTATTGGCTTGAGCTCATGCGTCCTTGGCAAACGGCCAAGTTGGATGCGAAGGACAGGTCATGCGCATGCATCCTCCGCCCGGGAGGTGGATGATGGGAGCCCCCCTGTCCAGAACATTCAACAAAGCCGTTTCCTCCCAAGGAAATGGGTTTCAAGTCCTCAAACGGACTACAAGCCGTGGTCTAGACAACTAGGCCACCGAAAGTGGATGGGTTGACCTGAAGCTTTCGGTTAAAAACGGTGAGTAGAAAGGGCGAGGACAAGAAATCTGTTTCTCAGGGATATAGGACGCATGGGCCCTCTACAAAATTTTTCTCTTTTTCACTCTTTAGATTCTATATTAATGTTATATTTTTGCACGCGTTTTCTAAATCTTGCATAAGATTTTGGTCCTCAGTTACTTCAGCATACAGCTTTAGTATCGTTAATATTTTTAGAATATCCTTTTTAGACGCTATTACTATATTTTCAAGCTCCTCCTTTCCCTTCAATGTTATTATATACTTTGGATACCTTTCCTCTTCTACCTTCAATTTTTTCAAGAATCCCTTTGACTCAAGCTCGTTTGTCAAATAATATATTGATCCTGGACTCGGTCTCCATATTCCACCAGTCCTCTCACCTATCTTTTCAATTAATTTTATCGCTGAAAGAGGAGCCCTCGACGCCTCCTTTAGAATAAGAGCCTTAAGTAAGCCTGGCGGCGCATTAATTACAGCCATAGAAAACATAATTTCTAACACAATATAAAAGGATTTTTTTGCCTCCATCTCAATCATTCTACCTTTATTCTATTAAATTTGTAATTATGGTGCAGTAAACACGAAACAGGTCAAAAGTAATATACTAATACTGTACAAATCCTACAAGCATTGAACAGCCGTACTTATAGTGGTCCTCTTGAAAGTTTGGCTCGATAAAGATCATCACATAAAAAGGTTTAGCCGTTTCAGAAGATAGGCCAAGACTAACCTAT
This sequence comes from Nitrososphaeria archaeon, assembly GCA_014361085.1. GTDB lineage: Archaea > Thermoproteota > Nitrososphaeria > JACIWG01 > JACIWG01 > JACIWG01. The sequence goes on along the minus strand of JACIWG010000113.1, from coordinate 3,503 downwards.
TAAATATCACATATACCTCAAGTTTTAAGAGCTTAAAAAACCGGAGTTAATATTAGAAAATATCTCTAGTGGGCACTAAAAGACAATTACGAGTGGTCTTCAGGATACTAGATGAGGTTTAGTTTAGCATACGTAGATTATGAAATAAAAAAGAGAAAACTAAGGCCCAGCTCGTTCACATTTAAGGCAATAGCAGAAAATAAAGAGTTACTTCCAGACATTGAATATTTCAAAAATAAAGGGGAATACATTACGAATTATATATATTAATTTAAGATATTATTTTATGGTTAAAACCCCAGTTTTTCTTGTCGATTCTCGAATTTTTATTCCAATTGTAATAGCCTTTCACAATATTCTCTTGAGCCCTTATATGCTTCCTTAAAAATTTCAAGATATCTCCTATACACTTTAACATTTTCAGGTTTTGGCTCATGTGTTTCCTCGTCTTTCACAAGCTTTTCTGACGCATCTTCCATGTTCTTGTAGTCTCCAACGGCTATTCCAGCCAGTATTGCTGCACCTAAGGCAGAGGCTTCTTCAACATTGGTTTTAACAACCTTCTTCTCGAATATGTCGCTTACTATCTGCCTCCATAGACATGACCTTGCTCCTCCTCCACTTATCTTGATCAACTCTATTCTCGTATGCTCTTCTAATGCGTCACCTATCCATTTTATTGTAAAGGTTATTCCTTCTATCATTGATCTAATTATATGTCCTTTTCCATGTCCAAGGCTTAATCCGAACAGCATTCCCCTAACGTATGGGTCTCTTATTGGAAACCTTTCACCTGACATAAATGGTAGAAACATTAGGCTATCGCATCCAGCTTTAACCTTTTCAGCCTCCTCGTCTAAGAGTTTGTAGACGTCGATTCCCAATTCTGCCGCTTTCTCCTTTTCCTTTTCAGCAAAATTGTCCCTGTACCATCTTAAAACGATTCCACAGTTGTTTACAGCGCCACCGCAAAGCCAGTGTCTTGAAGCGATATAGTAGCAGAAGAATCTCATTTTAGCATCATCCCATATCGGTTTCCTTGACACGACTCTAACAGCTCCACTTGAACCCAAGTTTACTGCGCAAACTCCTTCCTTAACTGCTCCAAGCCCGACATTAGATAGTGCGCCATCAGATGCTCCTAATGCAACGGGTACACCTTCATTTAAACCAAGTTCTACGGCAGCTTGTCCTGGTAATTTTTCGAAGACTTTATCGCCTTCCACAAGTTTTGGAAGGTAGTCTTCATCTATTCCAACAGCCTCTAAAATCTTTTCATCCCATTTAACAGAATTTATGTTAAGAAGCTGTGAACCTGAAGCAAGTGATGGGTTTGTGTAATAGTCTCCAAATAGTCTAAAGATAACATAGTCCTGTGCTGTTAAAATCTTTTTGCATTGAGAAAAAACTTCGGGCAAATTTTCTTTAACCCAAAGTATTTTTGGCGCAATATATACAAATAGTGGAGGGCATCCGGTTCTCTTATAAATTTCTTCTGCACCCAACATTTTCTCAAGTTTTTTAGCCTGTTCTCCTGCCCTAACATCAACCCATGGAATAAGTTTTGTTAGGGGCTTACCATTTTTGTCAAAGCAACAGAGGCCGTGCATTTGCCCAGAAAAGCCTACTGCCTTAACACGTTCTCCAACATATTTTGTCACAGACTTCACAGCCTTCAAAGTAGAATTATATAGTTCTTCTGGATCCTGTTCAGCCCAACTCGGCCTAGGATGGTCAACTCTAACTTCAATCTTTGACTCCCTAACTATTACACCGTTCTCGTTGAAGGCGAAGGCTCTAACAGCTGTTGTGCCAATGTCTATTCCAAGCAAAAGATCTCTCTCCAACTAATATCACATCCTAACATGTTGGATTTTCAAGTAAATTAACTTTAAAATATTTTTTAGTAACCAAATTTTAACCGTATACCATGAGTGAACAGCTTCCCGAGTTCGTTTGTGAAGTTTGTGGGTTTAGAAAGCCTGTTCCAATCCATCATGGTGTACCCATGAGGCCTATTAAGGAGGGTTTTATTAAAAAGAAGGTTGTTAAAATAGAATGTGAATCATGTGACTTTTCACAGCCTATACCCGTGCACTGTGGTAAGCCAATGTCATATGTGGGAGAAAAAAAGAAAAAAAAAAATAAATTTTTTTCCTCCTTAATCTTTTTCCGAAAAGGTAAAGTGCATATACTGCCCTGGCACACTGTTCCGGCGTTTGATATACTGGAAAACTGCACCTTTTAAGAAATTTTACATATGCACCTAAAGGATTACAATAGAAAATATTTTGGTTTCTCATACTCTTTTCTTATTTTACAAAATCCTGTCACAGTCTCCATTTCCTCCTTTAAAGCTTCGGCAGAATCTATTAAACCAATGTTGGTGAAACTATCACAATATCAATATACTCTTTATCTAAAAGTATTTCAGCAACATTTAAATAAACTTGGTCTCTTAAATCTCCTGCTGTATCAAGGGGATTCAATGGTTCACTTGCATGTGGCATAAGTATGCCCTTGATCTTTGCCCTTGTGCCTTCGTCAAGGACTGGAATTTCTAGTCCAAGATCATATGCAATATCAGATAATGAAACACATAATCCTCCACTCGATGATATAACACCAAGCCTATTTCCATAGACTGGAGGCTGCCCTTTTAGGGCATACGCGCACTCAAATAGATGTCTTGATTCTAGAACTCTGATTGCTCCAATTTTTTCGAAGACAGCATCATATATTCTATCGTTTCCAGCAAGTGAAGCCGTATGCGATAATGCAACCCTTGCACCTGTCGGGCTTTTTCCAACCTTATACACAACTATCGGCTTTAGCGAACCTTTCGAGCATGCTTCAATAAACCTTTTCCCGTCCCTTATACCCTCGATATAGAGTGCAATAACTCTAGTATTTTCATCCTGCAACAAATATTCTATGACCTCGTGAACTTTTACATCAGATTGGTTTCCAACGTTAACGAAGAAGCTGAATCCAATACCCTCCATGTTCGCGATTGAAAATAGTTGGCCGCCAAAATATCCACTTTGTGATACAAACGCAATATGTCCAGACTTGGGCGCGAAGGAGGTGAAGGTTGCGTTCATGTTCATTGCAGCAGAATAAACCCATACTTTTTCGCAATGTTAACAAGTTCTCTTTCCATCTCTTCACCGCTTTTTCCCGTTTCACTAAATTTTCCTGAAATTATTATTGCCCCCTTACACCCTTTCTCCCAAATTCTTTAAGCACATCTGGAACTGAAGGTGCTGGTATAGCAATGTATGCGCATTCAACATCCTCTCTAATTTCTAAAATGGAACTATAGCATTTGATTCCATAAACTTCTTTAATTTTGGGTTTACTGGATAAACTTTTCCCCTGTAACTTTTTTCAATAAGATTTTTTAAGACAACATTCCCTCATTTTCTTTCATCATGTGATGCTCCAATTAGGGCTATACTTTTAGGCTTAAGTATGGGGTCAAGTTCTTCAACAACTCTTTC
>JACIWG010000112.1 GCA_014361085.1 Nitrososphaeria archaeon | reverse complement strand
TGTTACGCTGCAGTGAACTGGCTCCTTCTGTCTCCCCCTTACCTTCTTTTCCTCATAAAGGAGGTCCGCTGAAACTGCAAAAAGTTGTATAAAATCTTTTGGTACACCTCCACCAATATATATAACACCTGTTTCCTTAACCCTTTCAGCCAATTTCATGAACTCTACATAATCTTTTACAGCGTCAATTACTAAATGGAAACCTTGTGATTCAGCCATTAAAAAGGCGTCACCATATGGGCTATCTGTTATCGCAGGACAAAATATGGGAACCTTCTTTTTTGCGGCAACAGCCACTATACTGTTAATATTCTTTTTAAGCAAAAATTTTCCGAACAAATACAGGAACTCTCTTGAAGAATATTTGTAGTTTGGATCTAAAGTTTTAATGAATGATGCAATTAATTCTGTCATCTTCAGATAATCATCTTCACGACCATATACATCATAGTATCTATTTAATCCAACCTTAAACAACTCCTCGTCATCTACAAGATGTGTTCCTTGATAATAGCTGAAGCCCATAGCTTCAACAATGTCTTCAGAAATGTTAGCGCCTGTGGAGACTAAAATGTCAATAAGGTCATTTTCCATAAACCAGTTTATAATCTTCCACTGTCCAGCAGTAGACATAGAGCCAGCAAAGCCCATGATTATAGTAACATCTTTATCCCTTATCATTTTATCAATTATTTGAGTTACTTCAGCCAGCTTGCGTCCTTGATAGCCGGTTCGAGACATTTTTTCTAAAAGTTGCCAAATTGAAGTTGGAGTGTTTACTTCAATAGCGGACACCTTTTTTGACAAAAAATTCTCTATACCCATTTTAAACGCTATACTTCATCAAATTATAATTATTTAAAATTTTTTTATTATTGCACTTTATCAGACCATAGTTATTTAAAAAATTCAGTTTAGCTTAAACTTAGTTTATGCAAAAACTTTTATTTTTATTCGACAGCATCATAGATTTAAGTTAAACTTAAAGTAGCTTAAACCAATTAAGCACATAATCTTTAAACAACTTCAATAACATACACATCACTTTTTGATTGACGATAATCATCTGTTCCTTCAAACTTTGCATATAATTCAACAGTATTGTCAAAAAGGTCTGTAGTTCTTGCTTGCCAGTTTATAACGAAGACACCGTTTTCATCAGTGTTTCCTGTTGCGAGCAGGGCGTCTCGACTGATGTCTTCATCAAAAATTTTGATAATCATATTGGGAATAGGTTTCCCACTCTCAGCTTCAACAAGTTTTCCCTTTAATGTGAGGACTGTTCCAGTTTTAACACTTTTTGGCGGCTCTTCTAGAACTAGTAATGTCTTTATTGGTTTAACTTGCATTGGAGGTTTCCTTTTCAATAGAATCTGTGTGATAACGTTTCCACATGGTATTAGAATTTCGGATGAACCATCTAATGAGTCTAGCACAAGATGCATTAACCTTATTTCTTTTACAACACCCGTCTGCCCAGAAATTGTTATAACGTCTCCAAAAGTAAATGGTTTAGTAATTAAAATAAAGATTCCGGCAATAAGGTGGGATAAAACTGTTTGTGTTGCAAAACCAACAACTAAGCCGCCAAAAGAACCTATTGTTAATGCAGTTGCTGGATTAACGTTTAATATTGACGCTACTACTGTAAGAAGCACTCCTATTCCAACAATTTTTGTCAAAGTCCTAAATGTTGATGCTGTGGGATAGTCGGTTAATCTAATAAAGTAACGGTAGACTATACCACTTATAGTGTTTGTAATTAGATATCCAAAACCAAAAACAAGTGCAGCATAAACGTATATAATGTAGGGGTTAATGAGAAGTATTATATTGCTATATTGCTTTAGATTTTCAGGAATTTCTTCATAAGTTGACCATCTAAAAAAATAGTTTAATATTACTACAATTACTATAAGAACAATTAAATAGGATACAATTTTTATACTGCTACGCTTATAACTCTGTATTTTTTCTTTAACAGTACTGTTCTTGTTTTTAGACATCCTCATCCTAGTTACTTAAAATACAATATTTATAGGTTTGTTATAAAATTTAAAAACATGACATAAAATATGGGATGATACTATAATGGAAAAGGGAACTTTAAACAAAAATAATCTTAAGAAAATCAAAAAGATAGGTATAATACATTATACTGCACCACCTTCTGAGACAGGCGGTGTCGAAATAGCAATTGCGGCACAGACAGAGTTCCTATCAAATAGGGGCTATCAAGTTCATTTGATTTATGGCACTGGAGGAGGATTCAATAGAGAAAATGTTATTGAACATGGGGTACCATTACTTTCTCCAAAAAATCCAGAAATCGTTGAAATTCAGAAGGATGTATTAAGAAATAAGAGTGAAACTGAAGAGTTTTTGGATGTAAAAAATCAGATTAAAATTCAACTTAAACAAATCTTAGAAAATTTAGATACTTGCATAGTACATAATATTCCTTCAATGCCCTTCAACTTCGCTGCAACAGCTGCCATAAACGAGTTAACTGAAGAATTGGATATAAAATTCATATACTGGATCCACGATATTGCAATATTAAGGGATGAATGGAGGGATAAGGTAAACCATTTTCCACTAACATGCCTTCTTTACAGGAATAAGAACATAACTTATGTGACTGTAAGCCATTTTAGAGCTAACCAGCTGGAAAGGTTACCTGATGCACATCTTTTTGGAAAAATCCACGTAATCCCAAATGGTGTTCATGTTGAAGACTATTTAAAGATGGATAAAATCACGCTCGATCTAATGAGAAAGCTGGATATATCTTTTACAGACTTAGTTATCTTGATTCCTGTTAGGGTTACACCAAGAAAAAATATTGAATTGGCGCTATATGTTGTAGACGAATTAAAAAGGTTAATGGGAGATAGAGTTGTTAAGGTGCTTATAACTGGCCATCCAGACCATCAAGCAATAACAATGGGAATGAGGTACATGGAGTATCTTGAGAACATCATCAAAAGGAGAGGATTAGAAGATAATGTGATTTTCTGCCATGACATTATTTCTCATGATAGGATTAAGAAGGGTGAAAGAATTATAAAATGGAGTATTGGTGACGCCTACGCTATATCAGATATTGTATTTATTCCAAGTATCGAGGAAGGATTTGGTCTGCCCGTGATTGAAGCAGGTGCTGCAAGGAAAATGGTCTACTGTTCAAGGATACCACCATTTCAGGAGCTAATTCGTGAAGGTATAGATGGCTTTATGTTCGACTTGCATGAGAGCCCATATAATATAGCTTACAGAATATACAAGGAAGTCGTAGCGGATGTTGTAGACTCCAATTTCAACAATGTTATGAAAAGATATAGTTGGGAAACAATTCTCAGTAGAAAACTTTTACCACTACTATAGTACTATAATTTTAAGAGAATTAGAATTTTCTTACTAGGTCAGCTTTTATAAGACGATCATATGTGAACTGGTTGACCCTATACTTTAGTAATGAGCTCAAAAGAATATAGTCATTTTGGCTCATAAATTCTTTCCAAGCTGGCAGAATTTTACTTTCATAGCCTCTATTTTTTACTGATTCAAGAAATATTGAGGAAAAAAGTTCAACTCTTTCCCTTTCTGTAGACTCACTGTAATGGATTGGAGCTTTAATTCCTTTACTTAAAGGTTGAATATCTTTATAGTATATTAGCTTATATTTCTCAATCCACCTTTTACTTTCATTTAAGTATTCGTTAACTAACTTATTTATAGTGTCTTCGGATAAGGTTATTCCATTCTCTTCTAATAATTTAACAAGATAAATTGAAAGCTGTGACACCATATTATGTAATCCTTTAACAGATTGGCCTATATGATAAAAAAGGTCAAGATCAACCTGCGCTATTGACTCAACACTATATTTCTTAATAATCTGGTAAAGAGTGGACAATTCAATGTTATAATCGCAGGGAAAATATAGGCTTTCAAGAATATTCTTAAATATAGCATTTTCTCCTGAAAGTGGATAGTTTATTTTATCAAAACCTTTAAAAATGTCAGGATACCTATTAGACAAAATTCTGAGCATAGGTTTAATAAAAAGCCTTGTAACTCTACCACCAAAAACAAATTCTCTTGCCTCAGATTCGTATCTTAGTGTTAATCTTTTATAGTATGCTTTAGAAAAAATAGTTTTAGGGGAAGCTTTATTATTGATTGACTTTATTAAAGGATTACAAAGGGAAATCACTATTTCCTTTTTAAAATTCATTATATCGGAATCGATAAAGCATACTATATCGCCATTGCACATGGGAACCGAAAGCCATAAAGCCGCACCCTTTCCACTTGGCACCCTTTCAACATCCAATTTTTTGAAAACATTCTTATTTTCTAAAAGTTTTGTAATAATCGGATCAAATTGGTGAACAACTTTTACGAAAAAATTGAAAAAACCTTTACTTGCATGCAAGCTTTCAGCCTTTGATGAAGCAATTAGATCGACTTCCCTTCTAAACAACCTTAGATGGAGATATGCTGTTTTAATTACCTTAGTTAAAACACTATAGTCAGGTTTACCCCCTCCATAAACTGAGGCATCAATAACAATAATTTCATCAATATATCCCAAGTCAGCTAGTTTGCTGCATTCCTCTAATATTTTACTTAGAGTTTTAAGCTCCTTTCTTCTAGTCTTTTTACCAGCATCAATTTTTGTTGGAATAACAACAGAAATTAAGACAGGCCTAAATAAGCCTATTTCATCTACAACCATAGAATTTAGCTTTACCTCAATACTTTTTTCTAAATTAACATTTTTTATAGAAGGAGGAATAATTCTTCTATCACTCATTCTAAGTATATTCTATTATCTTGGTATAAATGTGTTTATATCAAATTTTAGAAGTTCTTTAAAACTTTTAACATTAAGTTTACACACTTTCTTTAACTTCTCACTTTTAGGGTTAACGGCGATAGAGTAGTCTGCTTCAGTACTCATACAGTAGTCGCTTTCACTGTCACCAACAGATATGATAGGACACCTATACATTTTCTTTAATTCTCTTATAAACCATAGTTTACAAACATAATATTTTTTACATGAAGGTATTTCTAAACACCTGTAGTCAGATACTATTTTTCCAGTAAAAATATTATCT
>JACIWG010000111.1 GCA_014361085.1 Nitrososphaeria archaeon | reverse complement strand
TGTAATTGCCACCCTCCGCGGCGATGAATATTCAGTAATCATAGGGGCGCATATTGATACCACCGAAACCTCGCCCGGCGCGGATGATGATGCGTCAGGTGTTGCGGGATTGCTTGCGATTGCAAAAGTGATGAGCAAGTATAAGTTTATGCATACAATTCATTTTATTATTTATAGTGGTGAAGAAGTTGGTGCATATGGAAGCTATTTGCATGCAAAATATGCATATGAAAACGGGGAGAAGACAATAGCGATGATTGATGTAGATATGATAGGATATGCAAATACAAGCAAGGGAGGAAATTATATAAGATGTTTTACTCCAGAAAGAGGAAGATGGATAGCAGATTTTGCAAATGTAGTTGCGGAAAAATATCACGAAATAGGAATAAGTGTTGAAGTGGTGCCAAATTATCCTGGAGCGGATCATCAGGCGTATATAGATTATGGTTATGATGGTGTTTTCTTTGCCCATTATGATGGCTACCCATATGGCCACTCACCGCAGGATAGTATAGATAAAATAAATTTTACATATCTCACAAAAGCAACAAGATTTTTAGCGTGCTTGGTAAAAGAAATTGCAAGCAAGAAAATAAGCAATTATGTTTCAATAAAGGAGCCAAAAGAAGGCTATTTTTATGTTTTTGATAGGGCTCTATTTCCAGTAATTGCTAAAAACTGGTTTTCCAGGGCAAGAGGATTAACAATTGCAATAGGAAGAGTAAATGTTGTTGCGGAAGTAGATGGAAATGTTGAAAAAGTAATATTTGCTGTTGATGAGAGGATGTGGTATTGGGATTATTCTCCACCATATGAATGGAAATTAAATGTTCTTCTGACAGGAAAACATGAAATAGAGGTATATGCATATGGGGATGAAATTTCAAGAGATGAAATGGATATAGTTATATTTTCTCCTTATATAAGGTAAAATCATATAGCATTCACCACCATGTGCGCATTGTGATGTTAATCATTTCATTATTGCTTCCAGCGTCTTTTCAATGTTATCAAACCAATATCGCTTATACTCAGAAAGAGTTTTTGAAATGTCTTCTGGCTTTAGAAATAATTTTATTCTGACTTTGAATCCGTTGTGAGTAAAAACCTTTTCCTTTCCGTTTTCCTCGAATAACACTTTATATCCATCAATTCTCCTGTAAGCATCTGTATGTTCTGTTCCCTTGGGATCAACAAAAACAATAAAGTAATTATCGCCTTTCTTAAACCAAAAAATAAAATCTGGGTAAAACCTGCTTATTTTATTCACATTAGGATTATAATACGGAATATAAATTTCGTCTAAACTTTCATCCAATTTGCTAAACAACCACCAATCAAACTCCTTAAATTTGTTATCACTTTTAGATAAATAGTTTTCCAGATCATTAATGAACTTTACCTCGCTGGATGTTTTGATAATGTGCTTTATGTAGTCTATCTTTTCGTCATCGGATAATATGAGAGGAAGGTAGTAATGGTTAGCAATGTGCTTAATTCTCAGCTGTTTGCCTTGATACTCTACTCTTTCCTCTCTAACCATCCGAGCAGATTCCTTGACGCCTTCCGTGTATTGCTCTAAAGTAATTTCCCCGCGCTTGTATTTCTCCTTCAAATCTCTTTCCAATATGGAGGGATCTTTGAATTGACGGACAGCCTCGATTTTATTTTGTATTTCACTAACATCTTTCAAATACACCTTGATATTCTTAAAATGTTTTATCTCTTCCTCTAATTTTTTAAGCCCTTCGAATTCCTCAGGTATAACGCTAAAATGGTCAAAAATCCTTTGAATAGCAGTGTCTATATTTCGGTATCCTCTCTCTACATTTTTATAAAAATCTTCCATTCTACTTATACTTTGAATGAAAAATTTTAATTTTTCAACAGGCATATCTTTAAGTTTTTCACTGTATCTCATTAGAAATACTCTTTCATCCTTTATAAAATCAATAAAGTTTTTAATCACTTTAAACTCCTCATATGAAATTTCGAACTTCGGCATTTCTTTTTGCTTAAAAAGAGGATAATCTGCTGATTTATATACTGGCACCAATAATGTATATCCTCGAGCCTCCTCATTCTCAAAAAGAGAAATTTGATTTTCTCCTTCCCTCATCTTTTCTTTATTTAACTCCTGAATCACTGTAACTAAAGCATTTCTGTTTGTTCCAAAAACAAAAAGAGTTTCTAATGGCTCAACTTTATCTTTAATTCGATTAAATAAATTTTCGCTTATCTCTTTCGCATTATAAATCTGCAATAACCTTTTTCTTTTACCTTTTATTGGTTCAATTCTTACTCCTCTACCAATGGATTGAAGAATAAATTTTTTTGCATCCTTTCCCATTCCTATATTGATAAAGTTGATTACATTTGGCCTGTTAGAATCCCAGCCTTCATAAAAGCCACGAGACCCCATCAAAATATTGATTTCAGAATCTTCTCTATTCAAATTTTCAAAATAACTTTCATCTTCAAATCTTTCTTGAACTTCATATCCTGCAAGTTCCTCTTTTAGCCAAGAAGAAATATCGCCTATTTTTATCAATGCGAAAGGTCTATCACTTGTCTTCAACTTAAAAGCCAACTCCTTCTTATTTGTTGGTCTTCTTAAGATTTCAATTTCTCCATGAGTATTTGAGTTATACACATGGTTTAAAACATCACATATTGTTATGTTTTTAAAAATTGTCTTATCTATTTTTATTTTTCTACCATCTTCAAACATAAACTCAGGTTCTTGTTTTAACTCATTCCAAAGTTCATCAATAGATTTATTGAAAACTTCTTGCTCGATTTCCTGCTTTCCTATTTTCTCAAGTTCTCTAAAGAACAACTTGAGGTCGGCATCTTCTGTGTTGACGGAGTTAACAAGAGTTAAAAGCAAAGGCTTATGATACAAATTGGATTGGATATTCTTAACATCTTCATAGAATTTTTTCACATAAGTTAAAAGGATTAAAGATTTTAAAACTATTTTCTGCTTTTCCTCGCCACTATAATCCTCCTCATCCCTAAATGCTCTTAATTCTTGTTTTAAAATACCAATGTGTTTTCCATATCCAGAATTTATAAAACTTGATAGGTTAAACTCAAACGCGGAGGTAATAATATCTCTTAGGTCTATAAAGGTGGCTGAAAAGTTAAACAAAAATCCATTTCTTGAAAGTATTGAATAAATATGTTGCCTTTTTGACTCCTCTTTATCTCCTTTATGTGCTTCATCAAGGAAGATATACCATTTTCCATCATTATCATAATTTTTGAAATCAATTATCTTTTCTTTTTGTTCATCACTTATGTTATCAGACCTATAGTAAAATACAGTAATACCAAATAATGCCCGCTGTCTCTTAACCTCGGGATACTCTTTTAATTCTTTCAAGATTATTTTTGTCTCATTAGCATAATTAAACTCGTCCACATGCTTTTTAAGTTGTTCTATCAAATCGTCTCTATGGGTTAAAACTAAAATATCGCATGGTGGAATTTCTTTTCTTTGAATTAATTGTGCTAAAATTTGAATAAGTTTAATGATGATAAGACTTTTTCCGCTTCCAGTTGCCATCCAAAAACACATTCTATTGATAAGATACTTATAAGAGATTTTTCCATTTTCTTGTGGATAATATCCTGTAAGAAGAGCATAGATGTTCCTTTTCCTCTTATCTAAATGGATATCCAAATTTTCATTTAATCCGTTGTCTTTATACCATTGAAAAAATTTTTCCTTTCTTACTAAATTTACTTCTAATTTCTCTCCTTCCTGATAATCAACAAAGTCTTCATAATACTTCCAAAGAACCTTTACCGCATTTTTAACCGCATCCTGCTGATAATCCCAAAGTTTTTTAGTTTTTGAAAAACTCTCTAAATCAAATGAATTCCAATTGGCAGGCAGATCCTCAAATCTTAAATCTTCAATTATCTCCTGTAAGAATATCCTTACCATTTTCACCACCAGATAAGAGGCTTAACAAGTTTATAGTCTAAATCTTTGATATTTATCTTTTCACCATCTTCAAACTCAACAAAATCTGGAGTAATTCTTTTTATCCATTTTCCAAGCAGATTTGAAAGTGTTTCAGGAATGTCTATGTTTTTATAAAGTTTTGATAAATCAACTTTCACTTTGTTATTTTTATAATCAATCTCAAGTGCTTCAAGCATCTTTAGGTCTTTCATAAAAACATACTGATTGTATGGGTCTTCATAAGGATTTTCAAAGAAGTCAGAATCTTCATATTTTACTTTTCTTAAAGTATCCTCGTATTGTTCAAGTTCGTAGTATTTGAAAAAGCCACCTGCATTTTTCTCGTTGTATTTTTCTTTAACATCCTTCTCTTTTGATATTCCTGATTTGTCATAAGCCAAAACTTTTTTCATTCTCGGCAAAACTATGCTATAAAAATGCTCTCCCATCTCAACTCCAATCCATTTCCTTTTTAGTTTATGTGCTACTGCTGTTGTTGTGCCAGAACCTAAAAAGAAGTCCATAACTAAATCTCCTTCGTTGGAGGTGGATTCTATAACACGCTTTAAAAGGATTTGGGAGTTTTTAGTGGGGAACTCCGGATCTTGTTCATAACCTGGTATATCCGTCCAATTATCATTGATTTGATTGTATATACTGTAAATTTGCCCCTCAAAATCCATACTCCCACAACTTTTACACGCTCCTCTTTCTGTTTTATCCTCACTTGTAATAATCTCGCCACATTTTATGCAAACTAGTCTTGTAATCCCATTTTTGATAGCTAAATCCAAATTCTCCTGTGAAAAGGCCCAGTGCCTTCCTTTTGGAGGATATAATTTGACTCCGAAAATTTCTCTATAATTTTGAGTTTTTTGTTCTCCTGGCATACTTAAGAACGGCATCCATAAAGAATCATTTAGCTTAGTCTCAATTTCTTCAAAAATTCTTGGTTCGATTAAATTCTTTAAGACCTTTAATGTTTCCTTAAAACATTTTACATACTCTTTCTCTCGTTCAAGAATACTTAGGTTTCCTCTCTCCGGGTTCTTAAAATAAAAGAAAAGGGAATCTGTTTTATTTAATAATCTTTTTTCTGCTTTTCTTGTTTGCATGCCTCTTTGTAAAATTATCTCATTCCTAAAATTCTCCTCCCCAAAAATCTCATTCATCAATAATC